>JBDSBS010000628.1:0-6339 GCA_039921435.1 Planctomycetota bacterium
GACGACGTCTTGCTCGAGGATCTCGCACGCAAATAGTGGAATGAGCCCGACCATCGACCGCACCTTGAGTGGCTTCGTCGAACCGCCGAGGTGGATCTGGTCGTAGTAGAAGCCATCGGCTTCGTCCCACAGACCCGTGCCGCCGAGTGTGTTCATGGCCGCTGTGATCGCGACGAAGTGCTCGAAGAACTTCGACGCGACGTCTTCGTAGGCCGGGTCCTCGCTGGCCAACTCGAGCGCCATCGATAGCATCGTCGCGCAGTAGAACGCCATCCACGCCGTGCCATCCGCCTGCTCGAGGTAGCCGCCGGTCGGCAGCGGGCGCGAGCGGTCGAACACGCCGATGTTGTCGAGCCCGAGGAACCCGCCCGCGAAGAGGTTGTTGCCCTCGGCGTCCTTGCGGTTGACCCACCACGTGAAGTTGATCAGCAGCTTCTGGAAGGCCTTGGCGAGGAACACGCGATCGCGGTCGCCGCGTTTGCCGGTCATCTTGTAGACGCGCCAGCAGGCCCAGGCGTGCACCGGTGGGTTGACGTCACCGAAAGCAAACTCGTACGCCGGCAGCTGGCCGTTGGGCAGCATGTACCACTCGCGCAGCATCAGCAGCAGTTGCTCCTTGGCGAACTGCGCGTCGAGCCGCGCCATCGGCAGCATGTGGAAGGCGAGGTCCCACGCCGCGTACCACGGGTACTCCCACTTGTCCGGCATCGAGATGACGTCGCGGTTGTAGAGGTGCGTCCATTCGGCGTTGCGCCCGCGCTGCCGTTCGGCGGGCGGCGGCGGCTGGGCGGGATCACCCTGGAGCCAGGCGGCGACGTCGAGGTGGTAGAACTGCTTGCTCCAGAGCAGGCCCGCATTGGCCTGGCGGTGCACGAGCCGTTCCTGATCGGTCAGCCCTTTCGGCGCCACCAGCCGATGGAACGCGTCGGCCTCGGCCCGGCGTGCTTCGAAGGTGCGGTCGAAGCCGGCGCCGAACGCGGCCTGAAGTGCCTTGGACTGCGGCGCTTTGGGTTGGGGCGCCTTGGACTGGGCGGCCGCATCTACCTGCAAGCGCAGCTCGATGGTCTCGCTGCCGCCGGCCGGCACCGTCAATCGGTACCACGCAGCAGCCTTCGTGCCCGACTTCGCCGGGTTGACCGCCGCCACGTCGCCGTCGACGACGCGTCGGTGAAACGCATCCTTCACGAACGGCTGCGGGTTGCTGTCGCCGAAGAGCCGCGCGACGTTGCTCTCGTTCTCCGTGAACAGCAGCTCGGGCGCCCGCCCCTTGCACGGCGCGGCAAACCACCGCATGACGCCTAGCGTCTGGTGTTCGGCGCGCACACCTGCGCCCTCGGCGGCGAGACTCGGCTTGAGCCAGTAGCCCTCACCCGTGCGCCCCCATGACCACGTGTTGCGAAACCACAACTGTGGCAGCACGTGCAGTTCGGCGGCGTCGGGGCCGCGATTGTGCACCGTGATGCGCATGAGCATGTCGTCGGGTGCTGCCTTGGCGTACTCGACTTCGACATCGAAGTAGCGGCCTTCGGCAAACACACCAGTGTCGGTGAGTTCGAGCTCGCGGTCGTTCAGTGAACGCTCTCGGTTTCCGCGCACGAGCTGCTCGTACGGATACGCCGCCTGCGGGTACTGGTAGAGCCCCCGCATGTACGAATGCGTCGGCGTCGAATCGAGGTAGTAGTAGTTCTCCTTGCAGTCCTCGCCGTGGTTGCCCTCGGGGCCCGTCAGCCCGAACAGGCGCTCCTTCAAGATCGGGTCCTTGCCGTTCCACAACGCGAGTCCGAAGCACAGCCGGCACTCGCGGTCGGTAATGCCGAGCAGGCCGTCCTCGCCCCATCGATAAGCTCGGCTGCGCGCGTGGTCGTGCGGCAGGTAGTTCCAGCAGTCACCGCCGGACGAATAGTCCTCGCGCACGGTACCCCACTGCCGCTCGGACAGGTACGGCCCCCAACGCTTCCAGTTCTGTTCGCGGCGGTGGTCCTGCTGCAAACGAAACAGTTCGGGATTCTGCGTGGGGTTCGGTTCGGACGGGCTTGGCATCGGATCCTCTCAGGAAGCGGCGACCCGCGGCAACGGGTCTTGGATGGGAAGGGATGGACGTTCGCGGCCGGCGAGAACTTGCAGTTCGAGGCGCAGCAGATCGGCTATGGACCAGGCTTGGAACGGGCAGCCGCGCGGCGTGTGCGGCGCGTCGCCGGCGGCGATTTCACTGACGTGACCGATGCCAGCCTGCTCGAGGTGCGCCAACAGCGGCACCACGAAGCGACGGTGCGCTTCAGCCTTGTGGGCCGACGAGTTGCCGTGCACGCGCAGCCAGGCTTCGACGAACGGACCGAGCAGCCACGGCCAGACGGTGCCCATGTGGTAGGCCGCGTCGCGCACGGCGGGGCCGCCGGCGTAGACACCGACGTAGCCCGGTTCGCGCGGGGCCAGCGTGCGCAGGCCCAACGGCGTCAGCAGTTCGCGTTCGCAGCGGTCGACGACGGCGCGCGCCCGTTCGCCAGTCAGCATCGGCAGCGGCAGGCCACCGACGGCGAGGATCTGGTTGCAGCGCAGCCGGCTGTCCACGTTGCCGTAGACATGGTCGACGTCGATGACGTCGTGCAAGTGGCCGTGGGCAGCACTCCAGAAGCGCTCCGCGCCAGCAAGTCCTCTTGGTCGGCGAAGCCGCGCTCGGTCTCTTCGCGGTAGCGGAAGTTGCGGTACCAAACCGGGCCCTGTCGATACTCGCCGTTGCCATGCGCGATCACGGCCGGTCCCGCCGCGGCGCCAACGCCGTCGACAAGCTGCCACCTCACACCTTCGGCGCTCGGCTCGTGCCGCACCTGCATGCCATCGTGTTCGTGGCGAAGCCAGTGGTAGTCGCGGCCGGCGAGGAACGGCCGCACCTCGAGCCAGACTGGCTCCGTCGTTGGCTGTTGGCCCGCAGGCGATATTGCGTGCACTGGCGGCAGGAGCGTCCAACGCTGCACGACCGCGCTGCTGCCGCGCGGAACGAACAGCTCGTAGCGCACTCGCATGCCGTTGCCCAAGCCGAACTCCCAGCAAGGCCAGGGCTCGACGGTGAAGCTCGTCACCAGTGGGTCACCGCGCGGATGCAGCACGTCGGGCGCGTAGCGCTGCGTGCTCAGCGGATAGGCGGCTTCGCCGGTGCGCAGCTCGACGTCGTTGCCGGCAACGAGCATCATGCGCCCCGTCGGCGGCGTCGCCGCCGTGCACAGCAGCGCGTGGTAGCGACGACTGCGCGCGAGGTCGGCGCTGCCCATCGCAAAGCCGCCGAGGCCGTCGGCCTCGAGCCATTCACGGGTCAGTTCGGTAGTCACGGTCGTCTCCTGTCGAGCGCGCCCGGTGGCGCATGATCTTCCATTCTCGGGATGGCGCCCACGGCGCGCAGGCACTCTAGCCTCAGGCGTGGCGTTGCAATGTGCGGCCAGCGGGAACTGGGCGCACGACAGGAGAGTGAAGAATCGCGGCGGTTTCGAATGGGCACGGATTCCAGGGTAGAATCTTACGGTCAAATAGGCGGCAAGGTGACAGATGCGCAACCAACCCGAAATCCCTGTCCGTGTTCGCCAGGCGCTCGAGCGCCTGGCGCATGCGCTCCCCGCACGCCGTGGGTCCCTATCCGAACGCCGCATGAAGTGCGGCAAGGTCGGCTGCCCCTGCAACAAGCGAGAGGACGCTCGCCACGGTCCCTACTACAGCATCACTCGCCATGACGGCGGCAAGACGGTCTCACGGTGGTTGAACGCCGAGGAGCTTGCGGTCGCCAAGCAACAGGTCGAATCAGGACAGCGGCTTCGGCAAGACATCGAAGCCCTGTGGGCAGCCTCGGAGCAGTGGGCGGACACCGAACTCGACCTCCGCAAGGCGGCCTCGATCGAGGCTCCCGAAAAAAAGGGCTCTCGACCGAACTCGGGTCGGCGCTCGCCCAGGAAACCGAGAAGCTGATCGGCGAAGGGGCGCTGGAGGACTTCGAGTCGTTCGAGATCGCGTTGCGCGGCCACGCCCTGCAACTGGCTGCCCGGATGGTCGAACGCCAGCTCAATGCCGACCACTCCGATGCCGCCACCAGCAACAAGCCATGTCGATGCCACCAACAGCTTCATCTACACGACACAGCGCCTCAGCGTGCCCCTCGTGAAGTGAGGGCGCGACGACCGCTGACTCGGCCGCGGTGGCGCGTGAGCGTGCGCCGAAGCGGCCAACGCCAACGGGTTCGGCGCGCGAACCCAGCCGGTGGTCGCCCGCATCCTGCTCTCGCAATCACAGTTGTGGCAACACCGTGGCATCCGGCGGGGCCGGAGCCTCACCAATGTGCCACTGGCCCTCCGTTCGGCGCGCAAAGCGATACCATTGCGCGGTCCCAACCAGGAGGTCCGCGATGCATGACCAAGCGTCCGGTAGTCTGGCCCACGCCACGATCCTCGTATCGCGAGGCATGGCGCATCTGGCCCAGAGTCGGCTCGACATCTACTTGCGAGAAACTGCAGAGGGTCGGTTCCGGTGGTTCCACGCCGACGGTGCACCGACCGTGGTCGAGGGCGACAACCGCCAACAAGCGGTCGCGGTCGCGCAACTGGTCTGGCGCGACATGCGCATGCTGGACCAGGACCAGGCGCAGCACCTGCAGCACAACTAGCGACCGCCTTCGGGTCGGCTGCGCCGATCAGGGCTGCATGGCCCCGTTCTCCGTGCGAAACCGACGGCCGCGCCCGGCATCCGATCGCGCATGAGCAAGCAGCGCATCGTGTTCTCGGCGGCGGCTTCGCCGGCGTCTACGCCGTCATGGCGCTCGAGCGCGCGCTCGGCAAGAAGGCGGGCGTCGAGATCACCCTCGTCAGCCGCGACAACTTTTTCCTGTTCACGCCGATGCTGCACGAGGTCGCCGCGGCCGACCTCGACACGACCCACATCGTCAACCCGATCCGCAAGCTGCTCACGTTCGCCAACTTCTTCCAGGGCGAAGTGCAGAGCATCGACTTGCACGCGCGCACGGTGCACGTGCGCCACGGCGTCGAAGATCCACACGGCCACGACCTGCCGTTCGACCACATCGTCTTGGCGCTCGGCTCGACGATCAGTTTCTTCAACACGCCAGGCGCCGCCGACCTGTGCTTTCCGATGCGTTCGCGCGGTGACGCGCTGGCGCTGCGCAACCGCGTCTTGACGAGCCTCGAAGAGGCCGACTCCGAGTGCTGCACCGCGACGCGGCGCGCGCTGCTCAACTTCGCCGTCACCGGCGGCGGCTTCGCCGGCGTCGAGACGATCGGGGCGATCCACGACTACGTACATGGCGCGCTGCGCTTCTACCCGAACCTGAAGCCAGACGACGTGCGCATGGTGCTCGTGCACTCGGGCCCCACCCTGCTGCCCGAGCTCGATGCGCGGCTCGGTCGTTATGCCGAACAGAAGCTGCGGTCGCGCGGCGCCGAAGTGCGCCTGGGCACCAAGGTGGCGGCGGTCACGACCAAGGGGCGCGCGAAGGCGGCAACGGCCAAGGCGGAACTCGCGACAGCTCGACAGCCGGCGTGATGTGCAAAGCCCATCGGTGCCCGCTCGCGACGCACCCGCCCTCACAGGTCGCCGATGACGAGCGTCACACCGTTGCTCGTGATCGCACCAAACGGGTTGGCACCGGGCACGAACGCCACGCTCTGGCTGTATATCTCGAAGCCGAGCCAGTAGGGATCGGGCGGCACGTAGAAGCTGTTGAGCGCTGTGCCACTGCCGAGCACGACTGTGCCGACGTCGAGACCGCAGTGCAACAGGCAGCCCGGCATGCCGACCAGCAACAGGTCGATCGGCGGCACGTACTTGGTGAGGCTCAGGAAGTTGATCGTGCCGAGCGCCGTACCGGGCACGGCACTCGTCGTGAGCGTGACCGTGCTGCCGAGATACGGCGTCGTCGCCGCCAACGTCAGGCCACCACACGCGGCGCCATACTCCGGGCTGCCGGCGACGACGCCGGTGTCGAACACCCACGGCTCCAAGCCATTCACGCCGTCGGCGGCGAAGAAGAACATCTTGCCAGTTGAGGTGACGCCGAAGCGGCTGTTGACCAGATGCGTGCCCGGGTAGCCATTCGCCTGCGGATTGCTCGACGAAGAGCCGGTCCAGATGTCCTGCACCATCTCGGTGGTCGTGCCGTCGGTGCGCCACAGCTCCTGACCGAACGCATTGAACGCGCCGAAGTAGACCCAGCGGTTGCCCACCGGCGTCAGCACGAACGGCAGGCTGCCCCACGCCGGCACACCACCGACGTAGAGGTCGGCGAGCATGTAGGTGCCGGCCGCCGTGCCGTCGCTGATCCACAGCTCGGTGCCGTACAGACTGTCC
>JBDSBS010000629.1:0-6120 GCA_039921435.1 Planctomycetota bacterium
GCGCGTTCGGCGTTGTGGCGCGCGGCTTCGATGGCGCCGGCATCGCGATCGCTGGCGGCGATCTGCGGCAGGTTCTTGTTTGACGTCGAACCCGCGGAGGTGAGTTCGAGCCACGCGCTGGCGTCGAACAGCGCGAGGTGGTGCATCGCGGGCGGGCGCAAGCGGCCGGGTGCGAGTCCGCGCGCGAGCACCGCGGCCTCGATCGCGATCGTGCCCGAACCGCAGAACGGGTCGAGCAGAGCCATGGCCGGTGTCCACTCGCTGGCGAGAACGAATGCGTGGGCGAGGTCTTCGCGCAGCGGTGCTTTGGCGCTCTCGAGTCGGTAGCCGCGGCGGTGCAGCGGAGTGCTCGTGAGGTCGAGCGAGATCGTGCAGACGTCGCCGTGGAAGCGGACTTGCACGCGCGCGACGTCGGTGTCGGTGGCGGCCGGAGCGCGCGGCGGTTTGCCGAACGCCGTGCCGATCGCGTGCTCAAGCCGTTCGACGATGGCGCCGGTGTGGAAGACGCGCGAGCCGCGGGCCGCGGCGCGCACATCGACCGGTATCTGCGGGCGCAGCCAGTCAGACCACGGCAGTTGTGCGGCTTTGCGCTGCAGTTCGCCGAGCGCGCGGCAAGGGAACGCGGCCAGGCGCAGCAGCACGTGGCTGGCCGTGCCGAGCCAGAGGCAGCAGCGCATCGCCAGCACGACGTCGCCCGTAAACGCGACTCCGCCTGCGAGCGGCTTCGATTCGGCGCCGAGCGCGCCCAGTTCGCGCGCCAGCAGCGGCTCGAGCCCGGGTTGGCACGCAGCAAACAGGGCGAAGGTCGGCGACATCGCAGCGAGGGTATCCGCACGCGAGCAGCGTTCCAGTTCGCTGACCGTGCCCCGAGAAAGCGTGCCTGCCCGGACTATTCATGAGGCAGCGGACGACAGGGCGTGCTTGTAGCCGTTCTCTCGTGAATAGTGCGGGCTAGTCGACACGCAGGTTGCGGATCACCTGCACCATCTCGTCGACCGTGGCGAGCTTCTGGCGCAGCTTGCCGACCTTTTCGCCCTGTTCCTTCTCCCAGGCATCGAGGCGCTGCCAGTCGGCCCACGTCGCTGCGTCGATCTTGCGCTGCTCGAGCAGGGCTTCGATGTCACTGCCGGTCGGAGCGAGTTGTGTGCCCGCCTCGCGGTCGGCCTTCATGGCTTCGACGGTGGCTTTGGCGTCGCGACTGTTGTCGCCGATCAGCCCGGTCGGCCCGCGCTTGCACCAGCCCGCGACGTAGTGGCCGGTGCGCACGGGGCCCTTGACCTTCTCGGTGACGCGGCCATCGACGTTGGGCACGATCCCCTTCTTGTCGTCGAACGGCACGCCGGGACACGGCACGCCGCGGTAGCCGATCGCCTTGAAGAGCAGGTCTGCCGGCAGGTCTTCGAACGTGTCGAGCGGCTTGGGCCGCGGCGTGCCGTCGGCATCGGCCGCGAGCTGCATGTGCTGCACGCGCACGCTCGTCAGGCGATCGTTGTCGCCGCGCAGCTCGGTCGGCGCGACGAAGAAGCGGCAGATGAGTTTCTTTCGGTTGCCGCCAACGCCCGCGGCGGCGCGTTCCTGTAGGAACTTGACGTTGCGATGTTGGCTGCGGGCGCCCTCCTTCTCGAGCCAGGCGGCACTCAGCGGATCGAGCGTTGCGTCGGTCGCCGAGACGACCACATCGACACCGGGCAGCTCGGCGATCTCCTCGATCTCCTTCGGCGAGAACGCTGCTTGCGCGGGACCGCGGCGGCCGAGCAGGATCACTTCGCTGACCTTGCTCTCGCGCAATACGGCGAGCGCGTGGTCGGCGATGTCGGTCGGGGCAAGAGAATCCGGGTCGGCGAGCAGCACGCGCGCGACGTCCATCGCGACGTTGCCGTTGCCGACCAGAGCGACGCGGCGGGCGCGCGCGAGGTCGAAGCGGTGCTTTCGGTGGTCGGGGTGTGCGTTGTACCAACCGACGAACTCGGTGGCCGAGTGTACGCCGGCGAGGTCTTCGCCGGGCGCGCCGAGCTTCGTGTCGCTCTCGCAACCGAAGGCGTAGACGATCTGGTGGTAGTGAGCGGCGAGGTCGGCCACCTGCAGGTCGCGCCCGATCTGCACGTTGCCGAAGAAGCGAAAGCCCGGCTGCGCGGCGATCTTGTCGTAGACCTTGATGACGCCCTTGATGTTCTGGTGGTCGGGCGCGACGCCGCCGCGCACGAGGCCGAACGGGACCGGCAGGCGGTCGAACATGTCGACGTGCACGTTCTTGGTGCCGGACTTGAAGAGAGCGTCCGCGGTGTAGAAGGCCGATGGTCCAGATCCCACCACGGCGATGCGCCACGCGTCGTTGTTCGCCTCGAGCATCGCCCGATGATAGCCGCGGCACCCGCTTCGGAACTTCAGTGCAGTTCGGCTATTCTGTCGTCGTGGTGCGATCGAGCGGAGTCTTGCGTCGAGCCGGAGGCTGCGGTCCGTGACGGACGGCGCGCAGCATCTGCGCGTCGTGCGCTTCCCCTGGCGCGACCTGCGTGAACAGCTCGAAGCCTTCAGGCAGCGCTGGCCCGACGCGCTGGCGGATGCGAGGGGTTGGGTGTTTGCACCGCCGGCCGGCGGGGCTCGGCTGCGTGTGCCGCTGGCAGCGACGCGCGTGCGGCCAGGCGAACCGATCGCGGCGTACGCGTCGCGCGTAGGTGAGCAATTGGATCGGCAGATCGTCGTGCTGCTGCAAGCCGGTGCTGCTGCCATCGGTTACTGGGACGGTGACGAGTTGCTCGATCACAAGGCCATGCGCAAGTACGTCGTGCGCGGCCGCGGCAGGGCGCAGCCTCTGCACCTCAAGACGTGCGGCAAGTCGCGCTACGGTTCGCGGCTGCGCCTGCAGAACTGGCGGCGTCTGTTGACCGAGGTCAACGAACGCCTGCGACAGTGCTGGGAAGAGTTCGGTGAGCCCGAGCGGGTGTTCTACGGCGCACCTGTGCGCGTCTGGGTCGACTTGTTTGCGGCCGAGCCATCGCCGCCGTTTCGGCGCGACGCGGCGTTCTTGCAGCGCGTGCCCATGCACGTGCACAGGCCGGACTTTGGCGAGCTGAGGCGTGTGCGCGGCTGGCTGCAATACGGGCGTCTCGAGCTGCCGTTCGACGCGTAGCGATCCGTTCTGAGGGTCCGACAGCCCGAGATGCGCGCCGTACCAACGCACCTTCGCGCCTTGGCTCAAACCGCGGGTCGTGGCCTGCCGATGGCAGCTGCAGTCGGAAACCGCAACAGCACCGCAAGAGAGACGCCTTCCATGGTCCCACGTTCGACGCTTCCTTTGAGCCTGCTTTCCGTGCTCGGCCTGCTGGCCGCGGCTTGTGGCGGCGGCAACGTCAGCAACGCTTCGCCTCGCATCAGCGAGGTGCCGCTGCAGTCCACCTCCGGCGGCACGACGTTCTCGCTGAACGTGGGCAACTACGTCAGCGATAGCGGAGGGGTACCGCTGACCTATTCGGTCAGCGCCGGTGGCGGCTCGTTCACGGGCAGCATCTACTCGAACATGTTCGACACGATGGGCGAGTACACCGTCGAGTTCACGGTGTCAGATGGCGCCAAGACGACGTCAGGGTCCTTTGCCGTTCAGGTCACGAGTGCCAAGCTCGTCGTCGTGCGAGAGGACAGCAGTGGGCTCCTGTTGCTCGACTCGGCCACCAACGCCTTGGTTCGCATCACCGGCGCGTCGGTGACTCCAACACTCGCGACCGGGCTCTCGGATGGTCGACTCGTCTACCAACTCGCGGGACCGGCTGGCCAGCAACTGTGGATTTTCGATCCTCTGAAGCGCCTCGCCACGCGTGTCGCCGCGACCGCAGCGGGCGACGTCGTCTACCGAGCCAAGACGAGCAACAACCGCCTCGTCTACACGACGGGCACGTCCAACGACATGACGCTGTTCTTCTACAGCCCATCGACCGGGCTCTCGCGCGAGATCACGCAAGGTGCTCTGAGCACGCTGACAGTGGCCGTCAACAGCAGTGACCTGGTGTTCTACGAGGTCGGCTCGAGCGGCCAGGCGGATGTCTACTACTACGATCCGAGCCGGGACGATTCGTTCGCTGTCGGCATCGGTGCGACGGACGAGCAGATTCTCGCGGTTCTGCCGAACGGCGCGTGTGTCTTCTCGCGCGTCGGCGGCGGTGGCGAGACGGACCTGTTCAGCTACCGCGTCGCCACGGGCCTCGTCGAGATCGGCAGCGACATGGCGGCGCTCGACACGCGCAACAAGGTCTACCACGCCTTTGGCACGTCGAGTCAGGTCGTGTTCTCGGCCCAGAACGGCGCCAACAACGAGCTGTTCTCTTGGAACCCGGCGACGGGCCAGACGACGGCCATCGCGACTGGCAACTACGACGTCTACGTCGCGATCGGCGGTGACAACGAGGTCGTCTACCAGCGCTTCGTCAGCGGCACGGAAGTCGACGCGTTCTTCCACGACCTCGACAGTAGGATCACGGGCACGATCCGCAACGCGTCGGACGTCAGTCTGGTCATGGGTGTGACGGACGACGGTACGACTTCGTGGGCGTTCGTGCAGGCAAGTGGCACGCCGTCGAGTGTGTTGGCTGTGTCGCTCGTGAACTCGCCGGCGACGCGAACCTATGCTGCGGGCGGAACGGTCGCGACGAACCTCGGGGTGCTCGACAACGGGGACATCGTGGCCAAGCGCGCAGACGGCACGGCGCTCAATGTCTTCGACGTCTCGGCCGGCACTTGGGGTACGGCAATCGTCGGCACGGGCCTGGCCTTCGCTGGGAACGGCATCGACGCCGGGGACTTCGTCTATACGTTGACGGCCGGTGGCCAGACCGATCTGTCGATGTGGGATGCATCCATCAGTACGTCGGTCGTCGTCAGTGACACGGTGGGCGAGGACGCTTTCGCCGCCCGCACGCTGGATGGCACGATCCTGTTCACACGGGTCGTGGCCGGCAACAGCAACGCGGACCTGTTTGTCTGGAACGGTACCGCCGCTGTGCGGATCACCGACGTCGACACGGCCGGCCTGCTGCACGACCACACCGTGCTGGGCAGCTACAGCGGCAATCGGTAGTCGGCTGTGCGAGAGCCGGCGCCGCAGCGAGGATTCGCGCGGCGCTGGTTGCCTGTACGCAGGTCAGGCGAGATGCGCGGCTCACTTGGGCGCAACGGGGCGCGCGAAGTCGAGCGGGCGAACCCACAGATTGCGGAAGCGCACCGGGTCGCCGTGGTCCTGCAGCCGCAGCGGCCCCTTCTCGCCGTGTGCCTCGTAGCGCGGCAGTGCCTTGTGCGCGGTGCCGCCGAGCAGTTCCTGGTCGAGGTGCACGAGCACACCGTTGTGGAACACGGTGACGCGCGCCGGGGTCGTCAACTTGCCGTCCGCGCCGAAGCGCGGGGCGATGAAGACGATGTCGTAGCTCTGCCACTCGCCGGGCGGCCGGCAGGCGTTGACCATCGGCGGCACCTGACCGTAGAGCGCAGCGGCCTGGCCATCGGCGTAGGTCGGGTTGTCGAACGAGTCGAGCACTTGGACCTCGTAGCGCCCGAAGAAGAAGATGCCGCTGTTGCCGCGCCCCTGCGAGTCGCCCTTTGCAGGTTTCGGAGACGCCCATTCGACGTGCAGCTGGCAGTCGCCGAACTCGGCTTTGCTCGTGATGTCGCCTGTTCCGTTGATCTGCATGACGCCGTCGGCGATGACCCACTTGGCGTCCCCTGCGGGGCCGCGGAAGGCGTCGAGATTGCGGCCGTCGAAGAGCACGATCGCGTCGGCAGGTACCGCATCTCTTGCTGTCGGGGCCGGGCCCGGATCGACGACCGGCGGGCGAGGGCGAGCGGCATCGTGCACGCGCCAGCCGTTCGGCAACTTCGGTGTGTCGCGGTAGCCCGGTTCTTGCGGCGACGCGTCTTGTGGAAGCTCGTTGGGGCCGCAAGCGGCAGACAGCAGCCACGCGCCGAAAGCGGCGGCGGCGAGCACGGCGGTGGGAGTGATCGGAAGCATGGTTCGATTGCCAAGCGGGGCGAGCCAGGGCCAGGTCGGGCCCGTAATCGATGAGGTGGCGACGGTACGATGGCGCACTGGTGTGCCAGTTGCCAGAGGTGCCTCTCGGGGCGACTCTGCGGGTGACT
>JBDSBS010000630.1:0-3989 GCA_039921435.1 Planctomycetota bacterium
CATCGCGGTACGGCGTCCAGCCGCTGGCGACGCGATTGGGCAGCCACACGTTGCCGTAGTTCGCATCGACGCGCCAGGTGCCGTTGGCGTCGAGGTCTTCGTAGCCGACCACTTCATATGAGACATAGCGCGCCGACACCGAGCGCTCAACGCGGCGTTCGCGCTCGCGCGACCAGCGGTCCAGATCGTCGTCACGTTGCGCCATCAGCGATTCGTAGTCGGACAGGTCGGACCCGTAGAAGCGGTATCCTCGGCGCGGGTCGACGCTGTAGGAAGCGCCTTGGCCGTAGACCTCAGCGACGCCGTCCTGCACCGAAACCGCGGTCGCGTCGTCGTTGGGATCGACCTCGATGCGGTAGTTGCCGATCCGGCGCACCGTGAAGGCCAGGTTGGGGGTTGCCACTTCAAGGACCTGCCTCGAGCCAACGCTTCGCACGCGAACGCGCAGCGTGCCCTGGGACAGTTGCACCTGGGCGATGCGGTCGTCGAGATTGAGCAGTACCAGGCTTGTCGACGGGCCCATGCGGATGGCCGCGCCGCCGATCTGCAATTCCGCGCGTGAGTTCGCATCGGTCCAAAGGCGGTCTCCCGTGGTCAGCGGCCGATTGATTGCCGCGCGCACCCAGTCGGGCTGGCCGGCCGGGGAGAAGCTCACCGTGCCGCTGAGGTAAGCCATGCGGGCCGCGCGAGAGGGTGGTTCTGCAGCGGCCAGGCCGGCGAAGCCCAGGCACAGCACGCCTGCGAGCGAGCACAAGGAACGGTGAATTCGTGAGCGAGCCATGAGAGCGCCTTTCAGAAAAATCGCAGCCCGGCCCGAGACTGCGGCAGGCGACTCCCTGGCAACGCGCACGCGGTGCGTCGAGTTGACGTCAGTATCAAAGTGCCACGCCGTGCAGCTGTAGGACCGTGGCGTGATTTCGCGCCAGAAGATGCCCGGATCGCGCCGCTATGCTTGCGCTCGCAAACTCCCGGCGACGATCAGCAAAATATCTAACGAGGACAGTGCGATGGAACTGCGATCCCGTTTCAGCGAAGTGGTCACCAGCGAAGCCGAGTTTCGCGCCGTGACGGGAGAGCCTTCGGCGCTGGTGACGAAGAAGGAGCTTTCTGCGATCGACGCGCACGCTCGAGCGTTCATTGCAAAGTCTCCGTTCATTCTTGTAGGAACCTGCGGCGCCGACGGTCGCATGGACCTGTCGCCCAAAGGCGACCCTCCCGGCTTCGTGCAGGTGCTCGACGAAACCACGCTGGCCATTCCCGACCGACTGGGTAACCGCCGGGCCGATACCTTCACCAACCTTCTCTCGAACGATCGCATCGGTTTGATCTTCCTGATCCCCGGAAAGCAGGAAACGCTTCGCATCGGCGGGCGTGCCATCATCGTTCGCGACCTGTCGTTGCGCGAGGGTATGGCCGTTGGCGAGCGACTCCCGGACTTCGCAATCGTCGTCGCCGTCGACCAGATGTTCTTTCACTGCGCGAAGTGCGTCATTCGTTCCAAGCTCTGGAAGCCGGAATCATGGCAAGACCTGGCTGGCCTGCCGTCGCTGGCCGAAACCATGGTCTCGGCAGGTAACTTGAACCGATCGGTGACGGAAGTGCAAGCCATCGTCGATAAAGACGCCCAGACGCGGCTGTACTAATTGATCGTCGTCGAGCAGCACTCGCAGAGGGTACTGCGCGTCACTCGATCAATCCGCCTGATTTTTGAATGTGCGGCAAAGCACAAACATCCACTGCGTAAATGGGTAGTGTCCAGTTTCTCAACTCCATTGGAGATGCAGCCATGACAACGCAGCGCAGAACGCTTCTTGCGGCCCTTGCCGCCTTCGGCACCACGCTTCTTGCCCCGAAGGTATTCGCTCAGGGCAAAGGCAAGGACAAGGCGAAGAAAGAACATCGCCATCACAGTGGCAAGGACAAGCTCGGCGCCAAGGTCAAGCAGAACGGCAACCATGTAATCGACAAGCGCGGCGACCACAGCGTGTCGGTCGACGTCAAGGATGGCAAAGTCGCCGGGATGCAGGTCAAGCACGCCAAGAAGGGAAACGTCCCGGTCAAGAAATACAAGACCACCAAGAAGATGGCATCGTCGAACACGATCCACCTGGTCGCCTACGGCACAATGCTGGCACAGGCCTATTCGCTGGGCACGACTTGGATCGGGTATGCGTACATCGATGACTACGGCTACGAGGAGATCTACTGGTATCCGTACGAGATGATCTATGACGGCGATACGGGCGCGGTGGAGTACGTGCCAGTTGTCTGAGCGGTCTGCGGCGAGGGCGGCGAAGCCGTTCATGAAATCCCTGAACTTTGCCTTGCCGCCCGCGATGCTGATCGTGGCCCTGCTCGCCGCCGGCTGCGCGGCGCCCGCCAGCGTGCACGAGTCGAAAGTCGATCGTGGTCGTTACCTCGTAGTCGCCGTGATGGCCTGCGGCAATTGCCATACACCGAAGGACGCCGAAGGGCGGCCGATCGTGGGCATGGAGCTGTCGGGTGGCGGCGTCGGCTTCGACATTCCGCCCTATGCCGGCAGGACCGCGAACATCACGCCCGACCTCGAAACCGGCATCGGCAGCTGGACCGACGAAGAAATCAAACGCGCCATCACCCACGGCGAACGCCCGAACAAGGGGCCCAATGCCAGCAAGCCACTGGCGGTCATGGCTGCGAACTTCTTCAAGGCGCTGCTGCCGAGCGATCTCGACGCGATCGTCGCCTACCTGCGCTCGGTGCCTCCGGTGCGCAATGCCATAGTTGCGCCCGTGTATCGCGCGCCGGTCAGGCACGACGCATTTGCTGAGGCCGACCGCGGCTTCACTGCGAACGATATGCAGGACAAGGTGCGTCGCGGCGCCTATCTGGCCACCATCGCGCATTGCCACGAATGCCACACGCCGATGGGCGAGCGCGGCGTACAGCAGTTCAACACTGCGCTCGGCGCCGGCGGCCGGCCGATCATGCCGTCGTTCGTGAAAGGCCTGCCGGAAAGCTGGCAGGGCGTCGTCTCGCGCAACATTACCTCGCACCCGGAGCAAGGCCTCGGCAAATGGAGCGATGCCGAGATCAAGCGCGCGATCACGCAAGGCGTTGGACGCGACGGCCGCAAGCTGCAGGAGCCGATGGCCTTCGCTTGGTACGCCGGCATCCGCGGCGAGGACCTCGACGCGATCGTTGCCTACCTGCGCACGCTGCCGGCCCTGCCGCGGTAGCCGCCGCAGTCACGCCACGCCTGCCGCTCTTCTCGCGCGACCACCTGAGCTTGCCGCTGATCGACGAGCATTGCCTTCTGCTGCTGCCAATCAGATCACGTTCTCCTCAAACACCCGCTTCCCTGACTCGATCCTCCACGGGGACAGTGCACTCAGATCGATCTCTCCCCACACCCCCCGCGCCATCCACGCCGCAATGCCTCGCCCCACTGCCGGCGCATGCTGCATCCCATGCCCCGAAAAGCCGCAGGCCACGAAGGCGTTGCGCGAGCCGCCTGGCAGCGAGCCGACCAATCCGTTTTGGTCGAAGCTGTTCATCTCGTAGTAGCCGGCCCAGGCCGAGCGCACGCGAAGGGCTTCGAAGGCGGGGATGCGGGCGGCGAGGGTGGGCCACAGCAGGTCGTCGAACAGCAGCACGTCGATCGTTTCCAGTGGCGCGTCGTCAAGGTCGTGCCCGTCGCGCGGCGGTGCGCCGGCGATGAAGCCGCGGCCCTCGGGGCGCAGCCACACGCCCGCGGGGTCGATCAGGAGCGGGCAGCCGGGGAGTAGGGCTGGTGAGTCGAGCACGAACACGTCGCGCTTGCGGGCGTGGACCGGCAGTGTGGCGCCCAGCCGCGCGGCCAGCGCTGCGCTCCAGGCGCCGGCGGCGATGAGCACGGCGTCGCAGGCGTGGCGTGTTCCGTCGCGGCATACGGCGGCGCGCACTTGGCTGCCGTGGATTTCGAAGTCGACCACGTCAGCGTGCACGAAGCGCACGTCGCGCGCTCGGGC
>JBDSBS010000631.1:0-2798 GCA_039921435.1 Planctomycetota bacterium
GGGCGAGTCGAGAACGGCAACTACTTCGTAGAGATCTGCCCTTTCAACGCCACCCAGCTGCCGCCGACGACTTATGCCGGCTCCGTGTTGCTGGACGAGACCCAGTCACCGACCAGCAGCAACCCGCGCTGGACTCAGTTCCCGGTAACCCCACTCCTGAACCAGAGTTCCACCGACAGCCGTACCACGGGCTGTTGGTTCCGCACCAACCCCGACGGCAGCGCGATCCCCGAATGCGACGAGCAGCTGGTCGATGGTTCCTCGCACAATATTACGTGGGACTACATCGGCAGTGCGCCCAGCCAGACGACCTCCGGCAACAACGCTCGCGGTTACGAAGGCTGGAACGCCGCGATCGGCGGCGGCAGCCTCTACCAGCCTGCACCCACGCCATCGCGCGACTACACCTATCCGTGGGGCAATACCTGGTTCACCGCGGCGTGCAACCCCGCCGTGATAAACCACGCCACGCCCGCGTCGAACGACATCGACGCTGCGGTGACCAACCTGTTCACCTTGCACAATCGCCTGCATGATTTCGCCTACCACCTGGGTCTGCGCGAGCGCAACGGCGTGGCGCAGACCAGCAATTACGGCCAGACCGATGGTTCCCGGGAGGGCGACGCCGAGCTCGGCTTTGCGCAGGCGGGCGCCCCCAACGGTGGCTTTCCCTCGTACCTGGGCCGCGACAACGCCAACCAGGTGACCTTGCAGGACGGCGTCACGCCGCTGAGCAACATGTATCTGTGGCAGACGATAGGCGGCATCTTCTACGCCCCCTGCGTGGACGGCGATTTCGACGGCCAGATCGTCGCGCACGAATACGGCCACCTCGTGCAGGGCCGCATGACCGATCCGGACCAGGGGCTCAGTGGCCAGCAGGGCCGCTCCATGGGCGAGGGTTGGTCGGACCTCAATGCGGTGATGTTCTTCGACGAGCTCGGTCTGCTGCCGGATGGCGCGCCGACCCTGTTTTCGGTCGGTGCCTACGTCACCGGCGACCAGGATTCCGGCATTCGCAATTATGCGATCAGCGCCAGCCCGCTCAACTTCAGTGATATCGGCTACGACACCGCGTGCGAAAGCCCAATCACCAATGTCAATGGCACCTGCGAAGCCGTGGGCGAAGTGCACTCCGATGCGGAGATCTGGACCGCGCTGCACTACGACATCCGCCAGGCGCTCGTCGCGAAATACAACGCGCTGGGATTCCCGTCGACGAACGTCCCGCTCAAGCGCCGCTGCGCAGAGGGCGACGTGCCCGCCGACCTGTGTCCCGGGCAGCGCCGGTGGTCGCAGCTGGTCCACGACGGCATGATCCTGCAGCCGCCGAGCCCGACTTTCATCGATGCGCGCGACGCAATCATCGCCGCCGACCTGGCGCGTGCCGGCGACAGCACGCGGAACTGGGCCAGTAACCAGGCCGAGCTGTGGACCGCATTCGCGCGTCGCGGCCTGGGTCAGGGTGCATCCGCTTTGGACCCCGAGGACGTGGACTCGATCCCCGGCTTCGTCTCTCCGCTCACCCCGAGCATCAACGTGCGTTTCGACGTCCGCAACCTCGCCGGGACAGCGGTGGTGTCGCAGGTGTACGTCGGCCACTACGAAGCGCGCGCGACCGCTGCGGCCGACACCGACGCGGGTACGCCCCTTTCGGATGTGGTCCCCATGCACCCCGGCGCATATGAGTTTGTCGTACGTGCCGAGGGCTACGGGCATTTCCGTTTCACCCGCACATTGGTCGGCAGCGGCGATCAGACCGTTGCGATCAGGCTCGCCCCGAATCACGCTGCCCTGACCGCCGGCGCGCTCGCCAGCGGCGCCGGCGAGCAACAATCCGAGCTGATCGACGAGCGCGAGGGCACCAATTGGCAGGCCCTGGCCAATACCCCGAGCGTGGACGTCGCGCGGCCCGCAGTCACGATCGCGCTGGCCGGTGGTACGCAGACGATCAGCCGCGTGCAGGTGAGCGGGATGCTCGAAGTGGTGCTTGGCGCGAACCTGCAGAATCGTTTCTCGTCCATCCACCAGTTCGCGCTGAGTGCGTGCAACCAGGCGTCAGCCGACTGCAGCAACGCAGCGAACTACACCCAGGTGCTGGTATCGCCGCTCGGCGCGTTTCCTTCGGCGGGCATACGCCCGCTGGTGCCCGACATGACGTTGCGCGAATTCCGGTTCGCCCCGGTCACCGCCACGCACGTGCGCTTCACCGCCCTGCACAACAAGTGCACCGGCACCCCGAGCTACCACGGCTACCTCGGCATCCCCGCGAACGAAGACGCCGACCCCACGAGCAACACCGACTGCCGCGTCGCGAATACCACGCGGTTCCCGGCCCGTACCGCCGACGTGCGCGCGGCGGAAGTACAAGTCTTCGGACAGGATTCGTTCGTTGTAGCCCCCGTCGTCATCGATGACATCTTCAAGGACGGGTTCGAGGGTCCGCCCTGAGCTTTCTTGCCCAAAGCAGGGACGATCACCGCAACCGATCAGAACGCCACCAGCTCCACGCGACGATTCTTCGCCCGGCCGGCTTCGTCGGCGTTGCTTGCGATAGGGGCGGAGAAAGACGCGCCGAAGCTCGACAGCCGCGTCGCCGCCACACCATGCTGTGCGCTCAGCGCAGCGGCGACCGCCTTGGCGCGGCGTTGCGACAGATCGCGGTTCGGCTCAAATGACCCGACCGTGTCGGTGTGACCCACCACGAGCAAGTTGAGCTTCGCATCGCTGGCCATCAGCTTGCCGATTTCCACGAGGGACGCCATTGATTCCGGCTTGAGGTCGGCCTTGTTGGTGTC
>JBDSBS010000632.1:0-3222 GCA_039921435.1 Planctomycetota bacterium
ACAGTCCTGCGTTGCCTCGTGCCCGACGCGCGCATCGGCCTCGTGACCTACCGCGACCGCGGTGCGCGCGAAGACTACCTCGTGCGCGAACTGCAGCTCGACACGGACTTCTGGCGCGCCAGCAACTTCGTGCAGTTCGTCACGGCCGAGGGCGGCGGTGATCGACCCGAGGACGTGCGCGCCGGTCTGCACGCGGCCTTTGCTCAGAGTTGGCGACCGAACGCGCGGCGCGTCGTCGTGCTCGCTGGCGATGCACCGCCGCACGAGAAGGACCTGTCGCAGCTGCTCGCCGAAGTGCGCAGCTTCGTCGCCAACGGACGCTCGTTCGTGCACACGCTGGTGACCTCACCCGACCTCGCGGGGCAAGACACGCAGTTCCGCTTCGCGCAGATCGCCACGGCCGGCAAGGGCACCTGCACCGACCTGGGAGCGCACGATCGCGTACTGCAGCGTGTGCTGACGGCCGCGTTCGGCCGCGAGTTCGACCAGGACCTGACCGCCGTCACACGCGCCATCATGGCTGCCCAAACGCAGATCGATGTCGCTGCTCTCGATCTCGCACGGCGCGGTGGGCCCGATCTCGCGCGCGAACTTCGGCGCAATCCGGTGCCCTTGACCCTGCTCAACGCACTCGTGCGGCGACCTCGCAGCAGTGTGGCCCGCGAACTCGTCGACCAGCTCGGCCTTCCGGCGACTCCTTACCACAGCCGACAAGCCATCGCATCGGTGCTGCAGCGCATTCTCGAACTGCCCCTGCCGCCGATCGATCCGACGACGGCCCAACGCCCCGATGACCACGAACTCGAACGGCTGCGGCGGCGCACAGAGGCTCTGTCGAACTGATCGGCGAGTTCCGTGCTGCTTCGCCTGACGCACTCGTGCGCCGGCGCACGTCGGCCGACCGAGTCCAAACCTGAGACCGATGGCACGGGCGGCGCACTCATTGCCCCGGGCTCGTTCGGCCAGCCGTGTTAGGCTCGTTTCGTCGCCAGCGCGATGGACCGATCATGCCTCCCACTCACGAAGCCTCGACTCGCAGCCCCGACGCCGTCAAGTTGCTCGCGCCCGTGCCGCCAGCACTGCAGGGCGTGCTGACCCCCGCCGCGTTGACTTTCCTGGCTGAACTGCATCGTCGCTTCGAAACGCAGCGGCAGACGCTGTTGCGGCGGCGCAAGGAAGTGCAGAAGCAACTCGCCCTCGGCGTGCTGCCTGACTTCCTGCCCGAGACCGCGAGCGTGCGCAGCGGCGATTGGCGCATCGCCGAAGTGCCCAGCCAACTGCGCGACCGCCGTATCGAGATCACCGGACCGGTCGATCGCAAGATGGTCATCAACGCGCTGAACAGCGGCGCCAACGTCTTCATGGCCGACTTCGAGGACAGCTGCGCGCCGACCTGGCGCAACCTGCTCGACGGCCAGCAGAACCTGCACGACGCCGTGCGCGAGACGATCCGCTTCACCGACGACCGCACCGGCAAGCAGTATGCGCTCGGCGAACGCACCGCGGTGCTGTTCGTGCGTCCGCGCGGCTGGCACCTCGACGAGAAGCACGTGCTGGTCGACGGCGTGCCGTGCTCGGGGTCGCTGTTCGACTTCGGCTTGTTCTTCTTCCACAACGCCAAGGCCCTGCTCGAGCGCGGCACCGCACCGTTCTTCTACCTGCCCAAGCTCGAGAGCCACCTCGAAGCGCGGCTGTGGAACGACGTGTTCTGCTTCGCGCAAGACCAGCTCGCTATGCCACGCGGCACCATCAAGGCGACCGTGCTGATCGAGACGATCCTCGCCGCGTTCGAGATGGACGAGATCCTGTTCGAGCTGCGCCAGCACTCGGCTGGTCTCAACTGCGGACGTTGGGACTACATCTTCTCCTTCATCAAGAAGTTTGCGCACGACCCCGCGCGCGTGCTGCCCGACCGCTCGACCGTGACGATGGAGCAGCATTTCCTGCGCAGCTACAGCCACCTCTTGATCGAGACGTGCCACCGACGTGGTGCGCATGCGATGGGCGGCATGGCCGCACAGATCCCGATCAAGGGCGACGACGAAGCGAACCAGCGCGCGATGGCGAAGGTGCGCGCCGACAAGGCCCGCGAGGCTCGCGACGGACACGACGGAACCTGGGTGGCGCATCCGGGGCTCGTCGCCGTGGCGCGCGCCGAGTTCGATGCCGTGCTCGGCGAACAACCCAACCAACTGCACGTGCGCAAGCCCGACCTCGCGGTGGCACAGCGCGACTTGCTACAGGTGCCGACAGGTGCGATCACCGAAGCCGGGCTGCGCCAAAACCTCGCGGTCGGCGTGCGCTACACCGAAGCGTGGCTGTCGGGCAACGGCTGCGTGCCGCTCTTCCACCTGATGGAAGATGCCGCGACGGCCGAGATCTCGCGCACGCAGGTGTGGCAGTGGCAGCGGCACAAGGCTCGACTCGCCGATGGCCGCGTCGTCGACACAGCTCTCGTGAAAGAGACGCTCGCTGACGAACTGAACAAGATGCGCACCGAACTCGGCGCCGAACGCTTCGCCGCGGGACGCTTCACCGATGCGGCGAAATTGTTCGAGTCGCTGATTCTCGCCGACCAATTGTCCGAGTGGCTGACGGTGCCCGCCTACGCGCAGCTCTGATCGACCACCTCTCGCTCTCGCTCTCCCCAGCTCTTTTCTCTCGCTCTTTGCAACCATGACCAACAGCCGCAGCAATCCCGTTCCCTGCCCCTATCTTCCCGCGCTGCGGGACCTCCCGCCGAATCGCTTCGCCGGCATCAAACGCGACTACACGCCCGCGGACGCCGAGAAGTTGCGCGGCAGCGTCACGATCCGCAACACGCTCGCCGAACTCGGCAGCACCCGCCTGTGGGACCTCCTGCACAAGGAAGGTCACACTGCTGCGCTCGGCGCATTGACGGGCAACCAGGCCGTGCAGATGGTCAAGGCTGGGTTGCAAGCGATCTACCTCTCCGGCTGGCAGGTCGCGGCCGACGCCAATCTGTCCGGCAACATGTATCCGGACCAGAGCCTCTACCCGAGCAACTCCGTGCCCAGCGTCGTGAAGCGCATCAACCAGGCATTGCAGCGCGCCGACCAGATCGCGCACATGGAAGGCAAGGGCGACCAGACTCACTGGTTTGCGCCGATCGTCGCCGACGCCGAAGCCGGCTTCGGTGGACCGCTGAACGCGTTCGAGCTGATGAAGCAGATGATCGAAGCAGGCGCCGCGGGCGTGCAC
>JBDSBS010000633.1:0-8839 GCA_039921435.1 Planctomycetota bacterium
GTGGCATGGAGCGATCGCTCGGGGACCTCGCGGTTGGGGCGCTGGCTTTGGCTGGGTTGGCCAATCCAGCCCTGCCCAAGGGCGGCGTTCACCACAGTGGAATGCGGCACGGCGCGCTCTCCTCGCCCGATGTCCCACACAGCAGTTCCCCACCCAGCAGTTCCTTGCCGGGAAGCCTCTTACCAGGCAGTCGAGTGCCCAGCGGCGCAACCGCCGCGGGATCGGCGCCGATACCAGGGTCGGCACATTGTCGCATTTTTGATCGTTTGCATTCTTCGGCCGATGGCACGCGTGACCCGAGGGGCACGGTCAGCTAGTCCTCGGCTGAAAGATGGTCTCCATGCTCTCCACCGAACGCGGCCACGACCCTTGCCTACAGATTCAAGTCGATCTGTCGGCCATGTTGGACGGGGAACTCGACCCGCCACATGTACGCCGTGTCATGGTGCACTCCGATGTGTGCCGCTCCTGCCGTGAGTTCCTCGATGGCATTCGAAGTCAGGTGCAGCTTCATCGGCACGTCGCCGACACGTCGGTCCTGGCGGCTTCGGACGGTGATGCGGTAGTCGAGGCGAACGAGTCCGAACGAGCCGCCCATCTGCGCGAACAGCTCACCGTCAATCGGCGCAAGCTGTCGAGAATCCTGTACGAGCTTGGCCGCTGCTTCGTCCTCATGGGGCTTTCGCCGGACTTCTCGCGAGAAGTCGCCAATGAACCGGTGCCCGTTCCCGACCTCGCGATGCGAGGTCGCAGCATGTTGGACGAAGTGGTGCGGTCGGCGTCCCGTGCGGACGTTGACGACGGGGGCGGTGCGGCCGAGTGGGTCAGCGCCAAGGACTTGTTCGACGGGCAATTGCGCAGCCCCGCGGAGAACCTGGCCAAGGGCCAGCGGCTGCTGTCGGAGTGCTTGGCCCTGGATCCGTCCTCCCATGCGTCACGCATCTACCTCGGGTTGGTGCACTACGTGCGGGGGCAGCGGGCGCTATCCCGCAAGCAGTTTTCGCAAGTGCTGGCCGGGACTGAGGACCCACTGGTTCGCGGCTGCGCGCTCTTGAATCTCGGCAACATCCACCTCGACGAAGGCGACTGCGAGGGTGCGATAGACCTCTTGCTGAGACTTGTCGATTCAGGTGTTGTAAGTGAACAGCCGAGCCTTGGCACCGCCTATTTCAACCTCGGTTTGGCGTATGGAATGCGCGGGCAGTTCGAGGACTGTGTTCGGTGGTTCCGCCGGATGTTGGCTGAGCTACCCCACAAGAGGAGCTGGATGGGGCGCGAGCTTGGACGCCGCAGCCAATTCGTGCACTGGATCCGCAGTCACAAAGAGGCTCGAGTCGTGAGCGAAGCGTTTCCGATGTGGTTTGGGGTTCCGGCTCCGGTGGCCGGATCGTGTGGGGCCGCGGAGTCGGCTCGGTAGATGTCCTTTTCGTCGATCCCGTTCCCTTAGCCATGCATTGCGGTAGGATCTATCCGTCGCCTCCAACAGCAAGCCGCAAGGTTTGCGGATAGCCCGATGAACACCATCCTTCGAGTAATCGTCGCCGTCCTCTTGGCCGCATGGGTAGCAGTGCCGTCGGTCGGCAGCGAGGGCGGTGAGAACGCCGGTGGAACCGGCGTTTGGGTTCTGCCGCGGGCTGAGTTCCTGTGTTCTGGATCGGGTGTGCCCTGCGCCGGGTTGCCTCGAAGTGAGATCGCGCTGCCCGACTTCACCAAGAACGTGCACTTGGAACTTTCGAGTGAGATGGGGGCGGCCGTCGCAACGCTCGTCGATCAGATCTCCGGCGTTTCGCTCGGCCTGTCGGTTGTGGGCAACAAGCTCGTCCTCCCCTCGGTGCTGTTCCAGTCCCTTGCCGGCAGCGGGGTGACGCAGGCGAACATCGTGGTTGCCGATGTGAATCAGATGGGCTACCAGATCCGACTCACGCTCAACGCGGCGACCGGCACGGGACTCATCCGCGTCTACTGAGCAGGTCTACTGAGCAGCCGGCCCGCTGCGACGAAGCGCGCCTGTGCCGCGCAGCTCGATCATTCGTTCGGGCGCGTTGGTGCACATGGCGTCGATGCCCAATGCGGCGCCGCCAAACCAGCCGACCTCATCGTCGGTCGTGTATGTGCAGAGCAACAGGCCACGAACGTGCACCTGTTCGATCTCAACGAGATGCACCTGCCGATCATTCCAGTGCAACATGCCGGCGCCGATGTGCTCGGCGGCCGCTAGGACTGCACGATCCAGGCGGGGAAAGTCGTGCGAAGGTCCCAACAGAGCCGTGGCCAGATCTGGCGCAGAGGCGCGAGCTTCGGCCACGAACTTCCAATCGAAGGACTGCAACACGCATCGATGCAGAGCATCGTGCTGGCGCAGCTCGTCGAGGTAGAGCCGGACCGAGCCCGCTTTGTGTTCGATCATCGGGATGCAGTTCGGCAGCATGACATCGAGGGCTTGCCCCAGAGTGGGAATGCGCGTGCCGGCGTGCTCGGGACCAAACCACCTGCCCGCATCCAAGCCAGCTACCTCCTCACGTCGCGCTTGGGCCACGGCAGCGCCTGGCCCCAGCCTCAGGGCCGCATCGGTGGTGCGATCGAGGGTTGCGTCGTGCACGCAGACCAGCACGTCATCGCGCGTGCTGCGCACGTCGAACTCCTGCATGACCACGCCGATCTTGGTCGCGGCAGCGAAGGCCGGCAAGGTGTTCTCTGGCCAGTTCGAGCTGGCACCGCGATGGGCGACGACCACGGGCCCAGAGGCTCGGTGTTGGCGCAGCGACGCGAACACTGGATGGGAATCTGGCCGCATCGGGGCACAGTCTAGTCTAGCAGTCGCCACGTGCGCAGCCTTCGGTGACCGGATCAGAATTGACGTGCTTCGCTGTCTCGCGCCCTGCGCCGCACTACGCTACTGCGCCATGTCGCCAGAGACCTACCGCCTGTTGCACGTCGTCGGTGTGCTGCTTTTGTTCCTCGGCCTCGGCGGGATCCTCGGATCTGGCGGTCGCGAAGCCGGCAAGGCGTCGACGTTGTTCCTTGCCATGCACGGCATCGGGCTTCTGACCATGCTCGTCGCAGGCATCGGCTTCGCCCACAAGAAGGAGATTGGCTGGCCCAACTGGCTGCTGGCTAAGATCGCGTGTTGGGTCCTCATCGGGGCGCTGCCGTTCCTCGTGCGCGGCGGCGTGTTGCCGAGGTCCATCGCGATCCTGCTCGTCGTCGCCATTGGTGCAACGGCAGCCTGGTTGGCTCGAGCCCACCCGTTTTGAGCAGATCCACCCGCGAAGAGCGGCACCGGTTCGTTGCGCTCCGGCGTGGTCTAGCTCGGCTGGGGCTCGTGCCATAGGTCGAGGTTGCGCAGGCGAGGCCCCGGTTCGACCCGCGACCGGCAGCGGCCCGAAATACCTCGCCACCGGGCGCTGCGCGCGGCAGCATCCTGTTGCACATGAACGAAGCGACCATCCGAGCCACGTTCGAAGAGAGCATCGCGACCAAGCAGCGCCTGTTGTCCCAGTGCGTGCCGAGCCTGATTGCCCTGTGCGACCTCGCCGTCGCGACCCTGCGCGGCGGCGGCACGATCCTCTTGTGCGGCAACGGAGGCAGCTCGTGCGACGCAGCACATGCGGCCGGCGAACTGGTCGGTTGGTTCGAGCAGAAGCAGCGCGTAGGGTACGCAGCGATCGCACTCGGCCATCAGATCCCGGCACTCACGGCCATAGGCAACGACGCCGGCTACGAACACGTCTTCGCTCGCGAGCTGCAAGCGATCGGACGCGCCGGAGACCTGCTCATTGGCTTCACGACGTCGGGCGGCAGCAAGAACGTGGTCGCGGCGCTCCAGCAGGCGCGCACGATGCAGATTGCCACGGCCGTGTTGTGCGGTGAGAAGCGCGGCGCCGCGCTGGAGCACGCCGACGTCGCTGTGCAGGTTCCGTCGAGCAACACAGCGCGCATCCAGGAGAGTCACCTGGTCTGTGTGCACGTGGTGTGTGCGGCGGTCGAACGAGCGCTCGGGGCCGACTGAGGTAGCGGCCCAGTGACGTTGCGACACGGGGCCCGGCGGGGCCCGGCAGGGCCCACCACGGCGCAGCCAACCTCGCGTGGCCGTTGGCGCGGCAAGTCACTTCCCCTTCAGCGGCTCCTTCGATGCGTCCGGCGCTGAGCCCTTCTTCTCGACGACCTTCCAACTCGTCAGCCAGACACCGGGCAAGGACCCATCGGGCGACATCGGTCCGTTCGGCATCGACTCGGTGATGGCGAGGTCGGCCGCTCGCTGCAGAAGCGGCGACGGGAACTTCAGCGTCCGGCCCTCGCCGATGATCTGGGTCTCACCGAGCGGCACCGTCACGAGCATGGAGCGATCGGGAAACACCCGGTTGGTCCACCGTCGCAATCGCGGCAACAGCCCTTCGAGCTCGTCGACCTTGTCGCGCGCGGCGACCACCACGAACGTGGTCACGCTGTGGATGCCGCTGCGTGTCGTCCACGTGAGTTCCTTGTCCGCGAGTCGCCCTGGCAGCACGTGCGTGCCGGGCGGCAGTGGTTGTGGCAGGTCCGATTCGAGCGGCGGCGAAGGCCAGAGCAGCAGCGTGCCGTCCTCGATACTGTGGCTGAACACGTAGACGAAGCGCGGCTCGTCGTTGTGTATCGAGAGTTGGATCGAGGTTTCGGCCGCCAGGTTGTCGTAGTTGCTGCCCTGGCGCATATCGGACCCGGAGCCGACGCGCCACGTGGCCGCCGGAGTCACGGTAGTGCCAGCCGGTGCGGCGTTGGTCTTCCAGATGACAGCGGCGACGACGAGGGCGATTCCCGGCAGGAGCAAGAGGCGCGCGTTCATGGCCGAAAGCTACGTGTGGGGACCTCCCGCGTCGAGCCTGGCCCGACGGGACGAGTTCGCGACTTGTGCGCGGCCACACGGGGCCGTCACATGGCGAGCCCGCGAACCCTGGAGGAACCATGCGCTCGAGTTGTCTATCACCGTTCCTGTGCGCTCTGGCGCTCTGCGCCCAAGAAGCACCTTCGAAGAAGGCCCCGAGCGAGCCGCTGGCGCCCGCGAAGGCGACTCCGATGCGGTTGTCCCTTCCTGTGCCGGAAGCGCCTGCCCTCGACGTGCAGGCTGCCACGAAGGTCGGTATCGCGGCGATGCTCGCGCTGCAGGAGGGAGAACAAGGTGACCAGTGGCCCTACGAAGGTGTCTATCGCGAAGACGGCGGTCAGCTGCCGGTTGGCTACCGCGTCGGCGGTACATCCATCGCGTGCCTCGGGCTCATTGCTGCGCCGGGCTACCGTACCGATGCATCGCGGCAAGAAGCCGTGTTGCATGGGCTGGGGTTCGTGCTGAAGACGCTCGACGAGCCGCGCATGCAGCGCGACTTCATCGGCACCTACGACGTGCGCGGCTGGGGCCACATCTACGCGCTCGAGTTGCTGCTGCAGATGAAGGACTACCAACTCGTGCCGGAGCCGCACAAGAAGGACGTCGAGGAGCGCACGGCGTGGCTCGTCAAGACCCTCGTCGACTCGGCGATTCCGGAGAGCGGCGGTTGGAACTACTCGCGTCGCGCGGGCTACCTGAGTCCAGACAACCGCGCCTCGACCTTCATGACTGCGCCGGCGTTGCAGGCGCTGTTCCACGCCAAGGCGCGCGGCTATGAGGTGTCTGACGCGGTCGTCACGCAGGCCCTCGATGCGTTGGAACGTTCGCGCGCCAAGCCCGGCGGCTACGGCTACGGTGCTGCCGCGAAGAGCCAGGCCGAAGTCGACGAGGACAAGCTGTCGATGATGGACAAGACGCCGAGTTCGGCGGCGCGCGCCGCCATCTGCGAGACGACGCTGTTGTTGGCGGGCCGTGGGGATCTGACGCGTCTCGAGCGTGCGGTCGAGCTGTTCTTCGAACACTGGAACGACCTCGCCGTGCGCAAGAGCCAGACGGGAACGCACATCATGCCGTACGGCATCGCACCGTACTACTTCCTGTATGGCCACCTCTACTGCGCGCAGGCGATCGAGCAGTTGCCCGACGCAAAGAAGCGCGAGGAGCTGCGGGCGAAAATGCGCGTCGTGCTGGCGCGGTCGCGCGAACAGGACGGTAGCTGGAACGACCGCCAGTTCGGGCGTTCGGGTGGCTATGGCACGGCGCTCGCTCTGATGACGATGCACATGGCCCGCTTGCCGAAGCCGCTTGCTTGGACGCCCAGCGCGAAGAAATGACGCACTCGCGCAGCCTCAGGGCTTGGTTCGGTGCACCATCTGCGGCGAGGCTTGATCGGTCGGCATGACCACGATCGTGTCCAGGTTGACGTGCGCCGGCCGCGTGACTGCGAAGACAACGCAGTCGGCAACATCGTCGGCAGTCAGTGGTCGGGTGTCTTGGTAGACCTTCGCAGCGCGCTGGTCGTCGCCGCGGAAGCGCACGAGCGAGAACTCGGTCTCGACGAGGCCAGGATCGACACTCGTGACGCGGATGCCGCTGCCGAGTGTCTCCATGCGCATCGCCTCGCAGATCGGCTGCAGCGCGCGCTTGCTGCCACAGTAGACGCCGCCGCTGACGTAGGCCTTGTGGCCGGCGATCGAGCCGATGACGACGATGTGCCCGTTCTTGTGCTCGAGCATGTGCGGCAGCACGCGGCGCGTGACTTCGAGCAGCCCTAGAACGTTGGTTTCGATCATCTCGCGCCACGCCTCGCCGGTGCCTTCGGCGATCTTCTCGACGCCGCGCGCGAGGCCCGCGTTGTTGATCAGCACGTCGATCGGTCCGTTCTTGGTGATCGCAGCAGCGACGAAGCTCTCGACGCTGGCGGGCTTGGTGACGTCGAGCGCGTGGTGGAACGCGCCGGGCACGGTTTCGGCCAGGCGGTCCTTGCGTCGGGCACCGAGCGAGAGATGGTCGCCGAGTTTGGCGAAGGCGTGCGCGCAGGCGGCGCCGATGCCGGAGCTGGCGCCCGTGATGACGACGTGGCGAGTCATGCGCGGCAGGATAGGGGCAGTGCCGGTGGGGCTCTACTTGGCAGTTGTTCGGTTTCTTCGCCTCGCGCGCGGAGCTACGTCAATAGCAGCACGATCTGGCGCAGCTGTTCGAGCAGCGTCAGCGCGGCGATGCCGACGACGACGCGCCGTACCGCTACGGTTCCCTTCGCGACGCTCCAGTGGCTCGCGAAGTAGCTGCCGAACGCGGCGCCGACCGCGAGAGACAGGGCAGGCAGCCAATCGATCGCTGAGGCCAAGGCGAAGCTGCCGACGCTGCCGAGCGCGGTGACTATGACGAGCACGCTCTTCGCCGCATTGACGGCGATCAAGTCGCGATCGTAGGTGCTGGCGAGCACCAAGGTGGCGACCAGACCGGTGCCCACCTGCACGTAGCCCATGTGCAGGCCGATGAGGCAGCTGCCGAGTATTCCGAACCAGGCTGGCCTCGGCAGGCTCGGTCCAATGCTGCGCGGGCGCAGTTGCTGGCGCAGCAGCAACAAGAGCACGAGCGCCAGGTAGCCGCGAAAGACCATGTCGGGCAACTCGAGCGCCAGCCTGCTGCCTAGCAATGCAGCGGGCAGGGCTACGAAGCCGTCGCGCCAAGCCCGTGCTGGAATGCGTCGCCCAGCCTGCAGGAAGCCGAGGAACGCGAACAGGCCGATGCCGACGGCAGCAACGCGCGTCGAAGGGTTGGCCGTTGCGAGCGGCAAGTTCCAGGCGTGCTCGAACACCAGCAGACCCAGCACACCCGCTCCGCCGGCGACGTTGTTGATGGCACCCATCGCGACGCCGGCGATGACGGTGACGGCAATCGCGAGCAGTTCCACGCGGGCTCAGCCCAGCAGGTCCTTCACCATGTCGCGCTCGTCGGTTAGCTCTTTCCAGGTGATCGCAGCCTTCTGCTTGCTGAACTCGTTGAGGCTCAAGCCCTGCACGATCTGCCAGTTGCCCTTGCCGTCGGTCGTGCACGGGAAGCCGCTGATGATGCCCTCCGGCGTGCCATAGCTGCCGTCGCTGACGACGCACAGTGAGGCCCAGTCGTCCTTGGTGGTTACCGTGAACAGCGAACGCGCGTGGTCGCAGGCGGCCTGCGCCGCGGACAGCGCCGAAGACTTGCCGCGCGCCTCGATGATGGCCTTGCCGCGCTCTTGAACGGTCTTCATGAACGGCCCCTGCAGCCAGGCGTCGTCGGACACGGCCTTGGCCGCGGGCACGCCGTCGATCGTTGCGTGATGCCAGTCTGGGTACTGCGTGTTGCTGTGGTTGCCCCAGATCGTCACGTTCTTGACGGTCGACCAGTGCTTCTTGCCCTTGAGCGCGAGCTGCGCCTTGGCGCGGTTCTGGTCGAGCCGGGTCATCGCCGTGAAGCGGTCCGCGGGCACGCCCTTGGCGTTCTTCATGGCGATGAGGCAGTTCGTGTTGCACGGGTTGCCGACGACCACGACCCGCACCTCCTTGCCGGCCACCTCGGCGATTGCGCGGCCTTGCCCGATGAAGATCTTGCCGTTGTCCTGCAGCAGGTCCTTGCGCTCCATGCCGGGGCCGCGCGGCTTGCTGCCGACCAACAGGCACAGGTCGGTGTTCTTGAAGGCGACCTTCGCATCGTCGCTGCAGGTGACTTCGGTCAGCAGCGGGAACGCGCAGTCTTCGAGTTCCATGCGCACGCCGGCGAGGGCCGGCAGTACGGGCGTCACTTCGAGCAGCTGCAGGGCCACCTTGACATTTGGACCGAAGATGCCGCCGCTGGCGATCAACGGCAATAGCGAGTAACCAATCTGGCCGGCCGCGCCGGTGACCGCAATGCGTTTCACAGTGCTCATCGGGGCATTGCATCCGGCCGTGGCGCGCTTTCAAGGCCGCGCCAGGTTGGGCCGCACAATCGCGAGCA
>JBDSBS010000634.1:0-2800 GCA_039921435.1 Planctomycetota bacterium
GGGGCGACGGAGCGCTTGGCCCGGCTGGCGCGTGCGTGGTTACGGGAGCCTGCTGAGGGCGCATACAAGGGGTCAGACAGGCCAGGGCGAGCAGAAGGGAGTGTGTCACGCCGCGAGCATAGCTGCCGGATCTGCCACCGAGACCGAACGACGCCCGCCTTCGCCGTGTTGATCTCGCTAGCGCTGGGGAACGTGCCCGAAGCCACTGTCGTGTTCGGCATCGCCGTGACGATCGCCGGGGTCATGATCGTGTTGCTGCGGCACCGTGAAGGCACGAGCTGGCAGCCGGACCTGACGCGCGCGCAATGGTGGGCCGGCGTCGCCGGTGCGCTCGTCGGCGCGTTGGGTCAGGCTGGCGGCGCCGTGCTGGCGCGCGCCGCGTTGCGGGTCGGCTCCGACCTGCCGGACGGTGTCGTTCCGCTCCAGGCGACACTCGTGCGCATGGTGGCGGCGGTCTTTGGTCTGCAGCTCGTGCTGCTCGTGCACCGGCGGCCGGGCGCTGTGCGCCGTCTTCGGCGACCGCAAGGCAGTCGGTACAGCCCTGCTCGGTTCGCTGTTTGGCCCGATCCTGGGCGTGTGCTTGTCGATGACGGCGCTGCGATACGCGGGGCACCCTGGGCTCGCCGAAGCGCTGATGGCGACGACGCCGATCTTCATGATCCCGGTCGCGGTCGGTCTACCGGGCGCGCATCGGTTGGATCGGCGGTCTCGGCACCGTGATCGCCGTGCTATGGGCCCAAGTGAGTCCAGCAGTTTGGTTGGGGCGTGCCGTTCGAAGCCTCGGGCCTGGCGCTGCTCGAGAAGCTCATCCAAGCGGCGTGCGGCCAGCGATAGCATCGCGGCGATGCGCTGCTTCCTGCTCTGTCTGTTGCTCGTCGCCCCCTCGCTCGCCCAGAACAAAGCCCCAGCGAGCAAGCCGCAGTCGCAGCCGAACGGCACCACGACGTTCCGCAACGGCCCACCCACCGACTCGACGTTCTTCCCGCTCGCGGTCTGGCTGCAGTCGCCGCACAACGCCGAGCGCTACCAGAAGCTCGGCATCAACGTCTACGTCGGCCTCTTCGACGGACCGACGAAGCCGCAACTCGAGCAACTCGACAAGGCCTCGATGCGCACGATCTGCCAACAGAACGCGGTCGGACTCGCACACAAGGGGCCGGCCATCATCGGTTGGCTACAAGGCGACGAACCCGACAACGCGCAGGCCGCCCCGCCCGGCAAGACCGACTACGACCCGCCGATTCCGCCCGCGCGCGTCGTCGAGACGTACGAACGCATGCGAGCCGCTGACCCGACGCGGCCCGTGCTGTTGAACCTGGGCCAGGGTGTCGCGTGGGACGGTTGGTATGGCCGCGGTGTGCGCACCAACCATCCCGAGGACTACCCGCTCTACGCGAAGGGCAGCGACATGATCTCGTTCGACATCTATCCGGTGACGCACAAGCACAAGGACGTGGCGGGTCGACTCGAGTTTGTCGCCAAGGGCGTGCAGCGTCTCGTCGAGTGGACCAACGGCAAGAAGCCGATCTGGGCCTGCATCGAGACCGCGCACATCGACAACAAGGACGAGCGGCCGTCGGCCGAACAGGTGCGCAGTGAAGTCTGGCTCGCGATCGCGTCGGGCGCCAACGGCATCCTCTACTTCGCGCACGAGTTTGTGCCTGCGTTCGCCGAGGCAGGGTTGCTCGAGCACAAGGAGATCGCCGCGGCCGTGGGCGAGATCAATCGCGAAGTGCTCGGCTACGCGCCGGTACTCAACACGCCGATCGTCACCGACGCCGTCGAGGTCACGTGCAAGCCCGCCGGCAGCATCGCCGTTCGCGCACATCGCAGCGGCGACACCCTGCATCTATTCACGGCGTCCATGCAGTCGACGCCCGTGCGCGCGACGTTCGCGGTGAAGGGCAAGGGCGCGAAGGTCGAAGTGCTCGACGAGAAGCGTTCGCTCGCGGTGAGCTCGGGCGCGTTCGCCGACGACTTCGCCGGCTACGCCGTGCACCACTACCGCATCGCTCGCTGACGCAGCAGCTCCACCGCTCGCTGCCCCTTGCCGCCGCGAACCAATCGCGGCTGGCAACCGGCCGCTGGCACACCGCCATCGGCGGCGCCGCGTCGCCGTCGGCCTACCGCACCCGCACGCGCAGCGAACCGTGCCCGGTCGAAACATCGACGACCGCGGTGCGCGGAGCAACCGGCGGGTGCGCGACCGGTTCTCGTGGGGAGGGTTTCAAGAAGCAGGCCGCTCCCGCGCTCCGGACACCCGGCTCCGACGTGAACTTCGCCTTCGCGGCCGACTTCGGGCCTATCGCTTCTTCCCCCCGACACCGGGCACGGCCGCGACTTGTTTCATCCACGCCGCGATCTGGCGTTCGTCGAGGTCGTCCACGCATTCGAGCTCCACGCCCCGCGTAGACTTGCCCATCCCCACCGGCGCCACCGGCGGTACCGGCTCGAGCGCCGCGCCGTTCACGAACATGAGCTTGACGTGGCCGGCGAAGCCGCCGCAACAGAAGCACCAGCCGTCGCCGACGCCGTAGATACGACATGCCCCACTTCACGAGCGCTGGAGGCCGGGCAGCGTCTTCGCCGCCAGGGCATCGACTCGTTCGGCGATGCCACGCTGCGGCTGAGGCAAGCTGGCAATGTAGGCAAAGACTGGCTTGTCACCGTCCGCTGCCTTCGCAGTGCTTGCCTTGCCGGTGAGCATGGTTTCCGGTAGGGTCGTGGCAGCGGTGCCTTGTGCCTCCGTGCGCGTGGCCGGCTTCCGAGCTTTGGTCTTGGCGGTCTTTGGGGTCTTGCC
>JBDSBS010000635.1:0-5227 GCA_039921435.1 Planctomycetota bacterium
GATGCGCAGGCGTTCCACCTGCTGCGCAACGGCGGCTTCACACGGGAGGTCAAGCTCGTGCGGGGCAAGCAGGCGCGCATGCGGTTCCCGCGACTGCCGTAGGAGATCGTTCCCGAGGGCGACATCCCGACGGTGACATCGCCAGTTCCTGGCGATGACGGCGGCGATTACACCGCGTTGGCTGCGCCTGCCGAAACAGACGGTAGGGCAGGATCGGGTCCGGCGTCCGCCACATGACTCGACCAACGACATCGCTGCAGCAACACCTGTTGACTCGCTCGGACCTGGCCCGCCTCGAGGTTCCGGCGGCCACGATTCTGTCGTGGCTAGCGAATGGTTGGCTCGAGCAAGTCGGTCGGATCCCCGACGACGACATCGAGGGCGATCCGGTCTTCACGGTCCTCGACGAGAATCTGCGTCAGGAACTGGCGACCCGCCTCGAGACGATCGGCAAGCCTGCGGTCGTGCTCACCCCTCTGCGTGTGCGTTCGTTCCTCATGCGAGCCTTGCTCGGTCACTCTCGCAAGCGGAGCGAGCACGGGTTGCTGCCTGCCGCCCCCGCGCCGACCACCGATCCTGTCGTGCAGCACCTGCAAGAGACGGATCTGGTCAGCGTGCTTCAAGAGGCCGCCGCGGACCTCGAAGCCGACGTCGAGGCGATGCTGCAGCTGGCGCAGGAGGAGGCCGAACTCGAAGCGACGCAACCCACAGGGACGAGTGACTGGGCAGCGGATGGTGATTCACTGCAAGATGACCTCGAGGAATCGGCGGGGGCACCCGATTGGTTCGATACCGCCGACCTCGCGACCGAGTTGGATGTCTGGGAGGAAACCGTGGAACCGGACTCGCGGGAAACACACTCGTCACACGAGACCCTGGCGGCGACCGATCCGTCCAAGGGGCCCATCGAGGAACCGACTTCACGTGAACACTCCCACGAGGATCTGGAGCAAACCACGCCCGTCGCCGAAGCTGCAGCGGAACCATCAACACTCACCGCGGACTTGCCCAGCGAAGAGCCGGCGCCAGTCGAGCAACCCGCGAGCCAAGACAACACCGTCGAAACCAACGATGCGCTCGTCCAGGCCAGCCAGGAGCCGGCTCTGGCAGAACGCGGCGACGAGGATCCAGAACCAGCTGTTTCCGTCGCAGGGACCGACGATGTTCTCTTCGCCGGCTTGCAGCCTTCGGATCAAGCATGGGCACACGAGGATGAGCCAACCGCTGACGCATTCCTGACGGTCGACGATACGAGAGCGACCGAATCGCGCATGGACTCCGCCTCGCTGTCGGCCGAAGACCCGGGCCAGCACATCGGACCGTCAACGGAGGCGGCAGAAACGGTGCCGCGACAAACGCACAGCGAACGAGAACCAGAGCCTCAAGCCATTGCCTCGGAATTTGCGTCGCAGACCATAGGAAGCGTGGAGACGTTCCTAGCCGAACTGAAGGGTGTGCTCGTCGAGTTGGCGCAACGCCCCCAGGCGGCCGCGATTGACGTGCAACCGCTCGTGGCAGCCGTTCAGTCGAGCCTCGAGCGTTCGGCGGAGCAGGCAAACGCTGCAAACTCGACTCTCACTTCGTTGGGTGAAAAGTGGAACGCCTTCGGTGAGCGAATGGAAAAGGGGGTCGCGCGAGCCATGCGACCCTCTCGCGACTCAGCTGCCCTACCCAATGCGGGCGAGCTGGCCTCTGAGTTCGTCGCGGCGAAGAGCGACCGCACACCCGTCATCGTGCTCGCCATCGTGGTCTTGGCACTGTGCTGGTCCGTGCTGTTCTGGTTCAAGACTGGCTCACCCAGGTTGGCGCTGGGCACTCTCGTCGGAGCCAACGTGCTGGCCTGTTCGATCCTGATCGTGCGTAGGCGCTGATCGGCTCAAGGGGAGCGTGCGGGTGTGAGCAGATTCGCCAGAAGGCGCACGGCGCCTGGATGGAGCTTCTTCAGCTGACGCCAGAGTGCCAACGCGCAGTAGACGTACTCACCTTCACCTGTCCGCGCATAGAGAAGGCTCCCTCTCTCGGCGCGCTGCCCTGGGTCCTGCAGTTCGATCAGTTCTTCATACTGCGGCCCATAGACGCTTGGCAGATAGAGGCCTCGCTCTTGTTCCCACCCGTCCCAGTCGCTCGGCAGGATCACGTTGGGGTATCGCAACAGGAGGTGATCCGGCACAAGGATGCGCACGGGAGCATCGGCACGAGTCACCCGCGCCTTGCCAACCAGGAACGGCTCATACGGTGCACCCAGGAAGCGTTCGCCCGGGGGTTGGAACTCGACGTCCTTCTGATAGAAGACGACGAGACGTCGGCCCTTGCCCGCCGCAAACTCGAGAAGCCGCCGAAACCCTCGACGGGCCTCGGGACGATCCCGCAGAGCGCGGATGTCCACGACGATCGAGTCGAAGGTGCGCAAGTCCGCTACGGCAATGTCGGTGTCGCTGAGTTCGGACCAATCCAATCCCAGGCCACCGATGCCGAGCAGATTCGGCAGAGTGTCGTCGCGGCTGCGCAACAACCCGATGCGAAGACGGAGCGGCGTCTTCACGTCGATCTTGTGCACGGGCAGGGCGATCTTCGTTCCTCCCAGGCGAATCCTCAACACGTCCACGCCGGGCTTGCGTTCTCGAGGCGCGGTCACTTCGAACGTGAACAAGTCGGTGCGGCGATCGCGCAGGTCCACTTGCATACGATCCTCGAGAAGCGCGTAGCCGGCCGGGGCTCTCACTTCCAATTCCTCGCGGACGGGAAACTGCGTGTGCCTGGTGACCCCCACGCTAAACTGCGCTGCCTGCCTCGCCGAGGGCATGAGGAGCATGCGTGGAACGACGGACAAATCGACCGGGGCCCTTTGTTCGACGGGCACAGTTACGTCGACAGGCACCTGCAAGCCAGCGACAGTGAGCACGCAGCGTACCCGCACGGGAGCCTCGAAGCGGTTGGCTCGAAACCTGTGCAGCATGGGGTCCGCTGCATCATCGCGCCCAAGCGGAATGCGGATCGTCGAATGGAGTCGCAAGCCGCTTGCTTCTCCCGCATTGACACCTTCATCGAGGGCCGCCAACTCCACAGTGACTCCATCCAAGCCCTCGGCGCCCAATTCGATCCGCTGTCGAGTCGCGACGTGGACGCGAACCGTCGCATCGAACTCCTCCCCAGCGATGGCCATCGTGCCGGGTGCCACTTCGATTTCGACCTGAATGCCCGAGAGCAAGACCAGTAGTTGTTCCAGCGCCGCGATGCGGCGCTGCAGGCGAACCGATGTGCCACTGCGCAGCGTTCCCGCGGGAGGCTGAGACGTCATCAGTTCACGGAGCTCGCGAATCGTGGCAACGACATCTGTGATCACGGCGTCGTTGCGAGCGATCCGGTCCCGCAAGTCCCGCCGAAGGAACTGCTCGATGGCCTGTGCGCGCGGTGATGAACCTGGCCAGATGCCTTCGTCGAACACCGACGGCAAGCCAAGGGGCCGACGGTCGTCGCCCAGCAAGAAGCCGGCTTGTTGTGGTTCGAGCCTGAGGTCGGATTGGAAGACATTCTCGATGGGCGCCGGCACTCCGGGGCTCGTGTGGGCATTGCGCAAGATGTCGTATGCCAGGCGGCGAAGCGTGAGCCCACGGTTGACCTCCAGGCGATCCGCATCGATGCGAATGGTCGCCGGCAAACTCGTGCTCGCAGCCCCCATCAAGAACACACGCACGTCGTGCGTCGGCACATCGGGCTCGAACGACGAGTCGGCGGCCAGCCTCAACGCATCCGGCAAGATGCTCACGAGGGCGAGATCATGCCCGTGAGTCTCTTCGGCGTTGTGGGTCGTGATCACCGCGTCCGGACGGACGGTCCGAATCAGACGCGCCATGTCATGCAGTGTCGACTCACGACCCCATTCGGCAAACGTCTCGTCCGCCGACCGCCGAAACCCACCGTCCGGCCGGTTCAGGTACCACACTTCTCCACCAAACCGAGAACAGCCAGCCTCGGTCTCGAGGGTCCGAATGCGCTCCAGGTCGTCGCCTGTCTCCGGGCCCGCGCTGTTCTGTCCACCGCCGCCGCGTGTGGCTAGCAGCACGGCGATCCTCATGCCGTACGAGTAGCGGAGCCAAACGGCCGGAAGCACGTAGCGATCATCCGGGTGTGAAGCCACGAGCAAGACGAGGGCATCGCTGGTGACGTCCTCGAGCAGCTGTTGGAGCGCGACTGATCCCGAGAGGCTTCGCCCGCAAGTGTCCTGCCACTTTTGTGCGACAAGGGTGGTTGCAAGCGCCAGAACGGCCCAGAGAGAGCGCATTCGCGAGTGCGTATCAAACCCCTAGAGCCAAGCGATTGGCCAACACTTCCGGGAGCCCAGCCTCCCGGATCTTCCGCTGCACGCCAGCGATGTCGTAGTGGACCCGCCGAATGCACGCGATCTCGAGTTCGGTGTCGACGAGGCCGTAGGCAGCACGGGGGTCCTCGTCGCGAGGCTGTCCAACGCTTCCGACGTTCATCAAGACGCGGTCGAAGCCGCGAAACGAAATCTCCGCCTCGGAGTAAGGAACGACGTGAATGTCCTGCGGGGCGGCGTCGCGGCGGAGGTAGATCGCGGGGACATGCGAATGCCCGACGAAGCAGAGGCGCGTGTCCTGATGTTCGAGGGAGTCGAGAGCCTCGACGCGACTGATCACGTAGCCGAACTGCTCGGGCAAGTGCAGCGTGCCGTGCACGACGGTGAACGGCGGTTGCCTCACCACGAGCTGAAGGCTGCGCAAGAACTGCAAATCGCTTGGTCGCAAGCGAGGGCGAGTCCAGTGGATTGCCGCTCTCGCGAAGTTGTTGAAGTACGACGTATCCAGCCGATCGAGTACGGCCGCATCGTGATTGCCTAGGCAGGTCACGCAGCCGAGTTCCCGCACCATGTCGATGCACTCCGACGGTTCCGGGCCGTAGCCAACGATGTCGCCCACTTGGACCCACATGTCGACGCCATCGCCGCGCAGCGCGGCTATGACCGCGCGCAACGCTTCGGTATTGGCGTGGATGTCTCCGAGAATCCCTATGCGCATTGTCGGAAGGCCATCATGGGTTCGAAGACGCCGCGGCTGCGAGGTGAACCGCAGTCCCGCACAAGACACCAGCGGCGACCGCAAGCAAGGTCGGTCCAACCGCCCAGTAAGACACCGAGGCGGCGGCGGCGTACAACGCCGACACCGCTGTAACCACAGTTCTCATAAGGACTCGTGTCGTTCTAACCTCG
>JBDSBS010000636.1:0-4941 GCA_039921435.1 Planctomycetota bacterium
ATCGACGCCGTACAATCACTGCCGGGCAGCCAACCGAATGACTTGCTCATCGGCGGGCAATTCATCGGCATCGAAGGCCAACCCGCGAACTCGCTCGCGACCCGCATCGGCAGCACCTGGAATGCGAGCAACGCCGGCCTGAATGGCGCCATCCGAACGTTCGCTGTCGGCTACGACGGCGCGGTCTATGCAGGCGGTCAGTTCGCGAACATCGATGGCCAGGCGATCGCCAACATCGCCCGCTGGGATGGCAGCACGTGGCTGCCACTCGGAACCGGCGTCGACGGCTCGGTGTCTTCGATCGCCGTACTCGCCAACCGCGATGTCTACGCAGCGGGCCAGTTCACGCATGCAGGCGGCCCCGCCGCGGCGGGGCTCGCGCGATGGAACGGAACGACGTGGAGCGCCGTACTCGGCGCCCCGTCGGGTGCGATCAAGGTTCTGACGCTCGCCAACGGCAGTCTGCTCGTTGGCGGCAACAGCGTCGCGCGTTTCGACGGTGCGAGCTGGCAGCCAATGCCAGGTGCATCGGGCATCGACAACCTCATCCAACTGCCCGACGGCACTATCGCCGCGAGCGGAGGTCCATCGAGCTTCCCTGCCGCAGGCCGCGTCGCGCTCTGGAATGGTTCGACGTGGAACGCACTGCCCTTGGCTCACGCAGCGACCCGCGCCCTGGGCTACCTCGCCAACAGCGAGCTGGTCGTCGCGGGGCCGTTCTTCGGCGGTGGCTCGATTCGTCGCTGGGACGGCACGAGTTGGCAACCGCTCGGACAAGGCCTCGACGGCGAGGTGCTCGCGCTGGCGATGCTGCCAAACGGCGATCTGATCGCGGGCGGCGACTCTCTTTCGTCGATCGGCCTCACGACCAGGAACGTCGTGCGATGGAACGGGCAGAGCTGGCAAGCGCTGCAAAACGGCATCACGCGGCGCACGTTCGCGTTGGGCTTCAATCCCGCCGGCGTGTTGCTGACGGCGTGGGGCAGCGACGCCTCGCACAACTTGATCTCGCGATTGGCCAGTGATTGTCCGGCCGGCCTCAGCCCACTGGGTGCTGGCTGCCCAGGTTCTGGCGGCGCCAACCGGCTGACCGCGTCCGAGTGGCCGATGCTTGGCGGCAGCTACCGGGTACTTGGTCAGGAACTGCCCACACAAGGTCTCTTCGTGGAGGTGTTCGGCGTCCAGTCGACCAACCAAGCACTGCAGACGCTGCTGCCCGCCGGTCAGCCAGGCTGCACCTTGCTCGTCGCCCCCGATTTCTTGCGAACGGGTTTGCTGACGATCGCTCCGCTGCAGCTGAAGTTGTCCGTCCCGGCCACATCGAGCCTGGTCGGCATGACCTTCCACCATCAGCTCGTCCCGTTCGAGATCAACACGCTCGGCGTGCTCGTCGCAACGACCGCATCCAATGCACTGACCGTGACGATCGGCAGCTTCCCATAGCCCGAACCATTCACGAGAGAACGGCCGGCACACCACCCAATCGGCGCAGGTCGACGCTGCGGTGGCCAGGCCTGCCGCACGAGCGCCTCAGCCCTGCGTGTCCGCGCGCCGCAGCTCCCCGAGCCGCAGCGCCAGCCGCGACAGCCCACGATGCACTAGATTGCGCGCCGCTCCCTCGCTGCGCTGCATGCGCACCGCGATCTCTGCGTAGTCCATGCCGCACAACCGCTGCAGACTGATCGCTTCCTGATAGTCCTCGGGCAGCTCCGCGAACGCGCGTTCGATGCGTGCCACATCCTCACGACCCTGCGCCTCGCGACTCGGCGTATCCAGATCGGCGAAGCCGGCGAGCACGGTATCCGACTGCTGCGGAGTCAACTCCCGTTCGCGAGCCGGAGACCGCTGGGCCGCACCCACGAAGCGTGCCTTGTCGACGAGCTTGCGCTGCGCCTTCACGTAGAGCCAGTGCCGAAACGCTGCCTCGCCGCGCCACTCGAACCTGCCCAGATCGGCCAGCACCTCCAGCACCACCGACTGCACCAGGTCCTCCGGCGTCTCGCGCGAGCGCAGCAGGGCCCCCATGCGCAATCGCAACCACCCCTGCAGGCCAGGCAGATGCCGCACCAGCAACGCCTCGATGGCAGCCGGATTCTGGCTCATCGCCTGTGTGACAAGTGGGAGGCTAGACTCGCTCATCTATACCGGCCGCCGAAGTATCGCCCATCCGAGCCGACTTTGCCCGAAACCAGCGACAACCCGACCGAACGCGACCGCCTCGAGGAAGCGCTTGCCTCAGCCCTTGCTGCCCATGAGAGCGGCGGCGCAGCGGCGCTCGAACAGTATTTGGTTCAGAATGCGAGCGACGCCCCGCGCCTGCGCGAAGCCCTCGCGGACCTCAATCAGATCGACCTCTTGTCGGTGCCCCGCACCGACATCCCGACGCAGCTCGGGGAGTTCCGCATCCTGCAGCAGATCGGTTCGGGCGGCATGGGCGTCGTCTACCTCGCCGAACAGGCGTCGCTCGGTCGCGAAGTGGCACTCAAGGTCGTGCGGCCCGAGCTGCTTTTCTTCGACGGCGCCCGCGAGCGTTTTCGGCGCGAGATCGATGCCGTCGCCAAACTCGAGCATCCCGCCATCGTGCCGATACTCGCGACCGGCATCGCCGACGGGATTCCGTACTACGCGATGCCGCGCATCCGCGGCCGCAGTGCCGAGGCGGTCGTCAAGCAACTCGCGGGGCATGCCCCCGACACGCTGACCGGAACGGACCTGCGCCGAGCCTTGATCGATCCTCTCGACACAGAGGCCACGGACACCGACAGCACCTTCTCCGGCTCTTGGTGGCGAGCCGTCGTGCAGCTCGTGCGCAAGGCCGCCCTCGGCATCCATCATGCCCACACGCGCGGCATCCTGCACCGCGACCTCAAGCCGTCGAACCTCATGCTGACCGCCGACGGCCGCGCCATCGTGCTCGACTTCGGCCTCGCTCAGGCCCGTGGCGACCAGAGCCTCACCCGCACGGGCTCAGCTCCCGGTTCGCCGGCCTACATGGCGCCCGAGCAGGTGCGCGGCGAGCCTGCCGACGAACGCACGGACGTCTACGGCCTCGGTGCTTTGTTGCACTGCCTGGTGGCACTGCGCCCGCCGTTCGACGTAGCCGCGCCCGAAGCTCTGCGCAGCCAGATCCTCGCCGGCGCACGACAGGATCTCCGCGCACACACTTCGATTCCTACCGAGCTTCGGCTGGTACTCGACACGGCGATGGATGTCGAACCGGTGCGCCGCTACGCGAGTGCCAACGCGCTTGCCGAAGACCTGCAGGCCGTGCTCGAGGGTCGTGCGATCCTCGCGCGAGCTCTGCCGATTCCGGTGCGGTTGAGGCGTCTTGCCGCCCGTCATCGCGTCTTGGCGACCGCGACCGCCGCGTCGTTGGTGTTCCTCGTAGTGCTGCCCACGGTGCTGCTCTGGCAACAGCACAAGGACAACGTCGCTCTCTCGGCCCAGGTGCAGCGCTCCAACCAGAGCGTCAAGGTGAGCGTCGATGCCGTTGAGAAGCTGCTCGGGCACCTCGCCAGCAACCAGCTGCGCAACTTGCCCTCCATGCACCAGGTCGCCGCCAAGATGCTGCGGGACGCCCTGAGCCTCTTCGACGAGCTGGCCTCCGACAAAGAACAAGCCGATCGCGTCGAACGCCTGCGCATGCTCGCGTTGGGGCGGCTGGCTGAGTTGGAGGCTGTGCTCGGCGACGTGGCTGCCGCAACCGCCGACTTGCGCCGGGCCCTGGAGCTGCTCCAGGAAGACAGATTGCTCCCTCCCGGCCGCTACCTCAGGGGCCGCCTGCGACGGCAGCTGGCGACCTATCTGGTGGAACAGAACCAGCTCGACCTCGTGCCGGCTCTGATCGACGGCGCGTGCAACGACCTGATGCTGCTTGCCGAGCATCCCGACTTGCGCGCCCACGCTGCTCTCGAGATCGGTCTTTGCGAAGGAGTACGCGCCCGACTTGCCGCGAACAACGGCGACGACGCTGCCGCGGAACGGGCTCTGCGAGCTGCAATCAAGGGAATCTGCGACGCTGGTCCGGAGGAGGCGATTGCCCACTGCGTGGCCGTCCTGAACCTCGTTCGCTTCCTGAAGCAAGAGAAGAATTACGACGACGCGCTGCAGCTCACCGACCAGGTGCTCGCGACGACCAACATCCCATCCACACCGGAAGGAGGATGGCCCGTCTCCCGCATGATTGTCGCCATGGCACTGCACGAGCGTGCGGAGATCCTGCGCCGACTCCAGCGCAGTGACGAATCGATCGCGACCGCCCAACTCGCTCTGGACGCATGCGACGAGGTGCTGCGCGACTATCCGGACGAACCCTCGGCGCGGCGAATGCGCGGCGGCACCGCCAACAACCTCGCTCTGATCTACACCGAGCGCAACGAGTGGGCTGCTGCCAGACCGTTGGTGGAAGACGCGTGCCAAGACCAACTCGCCGTGCTCGCCAAAAACCCGAACGACGAAGAGGCCCAGCGTTTCTTGGTCTCGCATCGCCTCACGCTGGCCGCGTGCTTGCGCGAGCTGAACGCCTTCGAAGAACTCGAAGACGTGGCGCGCGCGCTGGCCAAGATGCCCGGCAACCCTAGCCTGCCTTTGAACTCCGCGCGCAATCTGCTGCGGTGTGCAGCTGCTGCCGCAGCGCCGACGAAGGCGGCGGCCTTGCGCGCCGAGGCGCTCGACTTGCTCGTCGAAGCCCACCGCCGCAACCTTCTCGTCAACATGGACGATCCGCTCTACGAGCCGCTGCTCGAGGACCCGCGCTTCTTGAAGATCGCGACTCACAAGCCCGGCGGGTGAAGCCACGCACAAGGTCGCAGCGGCAGCATCGCCGAGCAGGAGTGCATTGCCGCGGTACGTCGACAACACGCCGCAAGGAACCGGATGCGCGCCGTTCGGCTCCGGTCAGAACAACCCCAACACGAGCCTCAATGCGTTGGAACCGCTCAC
>JBDSBS010000637.1:0-4526 GCA_039921435.1 Planctomycetota bacterium
CGCGACCGCAGCGCAGCGCCACGGCCGCGGCCGCCGCGAGCACCCGTTCGCGTGTGCCCGGCAGGCGCAGTGGATCGCAGTCGACGAAGCCGGCGATGAAGTCGTGCAGCGGCCGATCGATGGCCCAGAGTTCGAACCGGGTGTGGCCGTGCGTCGTCTCGCCACCGGGCCGCTTGCACAAGCTCACGAACGCCTCGACGCCTTGACCGAAGTACTCGGCCTCGTTGGTGGCGGCGTAGTAGTCGAGGCAGCGCCCCTCGGCCAGCGCGTTCTGATAGAGCGAACGGATGCGCACACGCTGCAGCTGCGAGAAGGCGAAGAAGTGCACCTGGTGCGCCACTTCGTGCGCCAGCGTGTCGAAGCCAAAGGCCGCTGCCTCGTCGAGCGCCTCGATGCCGGTCGCGGCCTTGACGCCGCCGATGCCGCGCACGTCGTCCCAGACGCGGCCATCGAACGTGCGCTTGCCGCGCAGGTTTCGGCGGGATGGAGCATCGGTGGTGCGCTCGAGTTCGCGCAGCAGATCGTGGCTGCCGCCGACGGCAACGAGCTTGTCGAGCTGACTGGCAAACAATGCCGCCGTGCGATCGACGATGCGTCGACGGCCCGGTGACAGTGTGTCGTAGCCGACCACGAACTGGGCCACGGGCAGCCGGCGCACGTCGGGCACGGGCAGTGCTTCGCTGAGCGCGCGGTAAACCGGGTCGGTCGAGGCCATGCTCGCGGCGGCGCGCTGCGCGAACAGTTGTTCGCCGAGCAGGCGGTGGGCGACGGGGTTGCCCGGTGCCGCCGCAAGCAGGCTCTGCAGCGAGTCGATCGCGCGCTGGCTGTCGTCGGCCGCAGCCGCTGCGACGGCAGCGCGCAAGGCCGGCGTGATCTGGACCTCGACCGGCGGCAGCAACCCCGAACCCAGCCGCAGGTGCCCTTCGGCGTGTTGGGGATCCAACCGAACGACGATCTGGTAGGCATCGGCAGCTTCATCGATGCGCTGCACGCGGAACATGGCTGAGGCGCGCGCGGCTTGGAGGTCGGCACCGGGAGCACAACGGCCGACGAATGCCTGCGCCCGCTGCACCGCTTCGTCGAAGGCCCGGGCGCGGATCAGCGAGCGGATGCACAGTGCCATGCCGGTCTGGTTGTTCGGCTCGTTGCCGAGCGCCGCCTCGGCGTAGCACAGAGCGAAGCTGCTTCGGCCTAGCATCAGGTGCGCGCGGCCGAGGCCGATCTCGCAGGCGACAGCATCCGCGCCCAGCACGAGCGCACGCCGGAACGCGCGCCATGCCCCCGTTGGATCCTCCGACTCGAGCAGTTCGGCACCGTGCCGCTGCCAGTGTTGCTGTGACCAGGCGCTGCCGCCCGGCGCCGGCTCTTGCGCTCTGATCGACGCGAGGGCGAGCCCGATGAGGACCGCAGAAATGCGCCGCCAGGAGGCGGTCGGCGGAGCCCAACCGAGCGGGGCCCTATCGAGCGAGGCAAAGTCGAGCCGGGCCAAGGTGCTTGGGCAGCGAAGGTGCGAAGGACGCGGCCGCCGCACGACGGCCGAGTGTCATGGTCCTTCTTCGGCTGCTCGCCTGCCCCGCCTGGGCGGCAACTCGCCCGACCGCGAATCTGCCGGTGGCAAGGCCGTCCGCGAGCCCCCACCGCAGCGCCCACCGTGAAGCCTGCGGCGACCTACCTCGCAGTCGTACCGCGCACCTCGAGCCGCTCGACATCGATCACGCTGAGGCTCTCGACCACGGGACGGCGCCGCGGGCCGATCACGGCGACCTCGCAATCGACGAACAGGGCGAGGTCGTAGCGACCGCTGCTGCACGAGATCAGGTACAGGCGGCGACCACCCTTCTCGAGGTAATAGACCCCAGGCGCCGCCAAGCGGGACTCGTAGTGCAACCATCCGATCGACTGGAACTTCTCGAGTTCGTCCTGCGGCAGCGGCGGCGTCACATCGGTCACGGGCACCGGCTTCTCGGCGCGCACGGCGGTCGCTTCGGCGATCCACTTCTGGGTCTCGATGCGCTTCTTGAGCGCTTCGACCGCCGGCACGCCGGCCGAGTCGGCCGCTAGCGTCGCCGAGAGCTTGCCCAGCGCCTCTTCGAGCGGGGCGAACTGTTGCTCGGTCACGGGCTTCTTGAGTTCGGTGGCAAAGGCCTGCTGCACGACGTCGACGGCGGCGAGGTCGGCCTTGTCTTGTTCTTGGCGCTTCTGCACCGCGGCGATCTGGTCGAGGCGCAACTTGACCGCGGCCTGCTGCTTCTGCTTCCACTCGGCGTAGCCAGCGGCCAGCGCCGCGTCGGCCGGATCGCCTACCTGGACTTCGGCTTCGAGCACCCAGGCCTCAACCGTCGGAACGCGCACCTGATACCAATCGGGCTGCTCGCCGACGACATGCAGTGGCGTGCCTTCCTCGAGCTGCATCACGGGCGCCTCGGTGCTGCGCGGGCGGTAGCGGTAGGCAACCTTGCTGCCCTTGCTCTTGACGGTACCGTCCGGCGCCGTCTCGGTGAACTTCTGGCTGACGTAGCCGAGCGGCCCGAGCGGTACGACGACCGCGCGGAAGCCGTTCTCGCTGCGGCCGAGTTGCACGACCTGATCCTTCGCCAGCACGTCCTCGAAGGCGGGCGGTGCGGCGGCCGTGCTCGGCCAGCAGCGCAGCGCGACGTTGTCGGCGATGACGCGGCCGTAGACGAGGGGCGCGGCGGGGGCTGCGGCGGGTGCGACGGCGGGAGTCGGTTCTTGCGGTGGTGAGATCGGCGGAGCCTGGGCTGTCAGCGGCGCCACCGCGACGAAGGTCGCCAACGCTGCTCCGATGGGGAATGAGGAGCGGCTGCGGGGCAATCGCCCAGCGCCGAACGTGAAGTTTCGAGTGACCATGAGCCTCCTACGAAGCCTTGACCGGTAGGACTTGGAAGCCGGGATGGGTTCCAGCAAACGCCAGCGCCGCCGCCGGGTGACCATCCGGAAGCAGCGCCTGCTTGAAAGCACGATGCTACCGGATCGCCGACGAAAGGCGAGAGCGAGCTCGTGAGTCGCAACGACCCCAGGCCGAGAGCTTTCGACGACCCGCCCCAAAGCCGATAGCATGCCCACCATGCGGTTCCTCGGCCTGCTGCTCCTGATGCTCACCACAACCCCCGCCTGTACCTGGTGGTCGAGCGAAGAAGGGGTCTTGATCTCGAGCGACCCTCTCGGCGCGCACATCCACGTCGACGGCCGCGACACCGGCCGCACCACGCCATCGCGCCTGCTGATCGGCGGCAACTTCGGCAAGAACCACATGGTCGAACTGCACAAGAAGGGCTACCGACCCGCAGTGCGACACCTCTACCAGTACACCGAGGGGTACACCTCGAAGTGGATCGACGGCGCCTACGACGCTGTGATGCCACCGCTGCCTCTATTCTGGAGTGCGGGCGACTTCGTCTTCCCGTTCGGCATCCGCGGCGCCATCGTGCCCAGCGAACTCTACGTCAAGCTCTACAGCGAGGGCTCCCCGCTGCTCGGCTTCGAACTGCTCGCCAGCCAGGCCGTGCGACCCGTCGACGGCGCCCGTTGACGCGGACCGGCAAAGCGAACCAGTGAAGCGAACCGCCTTCCTCGACCGCGACGGCACGCTCAATCGCGAAGTCAGCTTCGTCTCGCAGCGAGAACAGCTCGAGGTACTGCCGGGCGTCGTGCCAGCTCTGCACCGACTTCACGACGCGGGCTACCACATCGTCGTCGTCACCAACCAGAGCGGCATTGCGAGTGGCCTCTACAGCGAGTGCGACCTCGCGCGCATTCACGAGCTACTGCACGAACGGCTCGACCATCTGCCCTTGGCGTACCTGCACTGCCCCCACCATCCCGACGGTGGCCACGGCTATGGCGGGCCGTGTGACTGCCGCAAGCCTCTGGCGGGCTTGCTGCATCAGGCGCGAACTCTGCTGGGCCGGGCCTTCGATGTGCAATTCGACGGAGCGGTGCTGATCGGCGACAGCGCGCGCGACTTGCTGATGGCTCGCGGCTTGCCGCTCACGACGATCCACGTACACAGTGGCAAGCCGGCCGGCCCAGAGCGCGAGGCAATGCGCGCAGCGGGCTTCACTCCCGACTTCGAAGCCGCGGACCTCGCCGCCGCCGTGCACTGGCTACTCTCGCATTGATGCAACGTGCGCGCCCCTGGCAGAGATCATTGCCAGTGATCGCCCGGCACCTTCACACGTCGAGCGCGAGTTCCAGGCGCTGCTTGTCGTGGTCGATCGAGACGATTCGAACGTCGATTGGTCCGGGCGAGAAGGTGCCCGGCGCACGTCCCGCCAACCTGGACACGTGCAGCAGACCGACGATGCCGGGCAGCACTTCGACGAAGAGGCCGTACTTCACGACGTTCTGAATCGTGCCCTGCATGCGCATGCCGGGGGCCAGGCCGCGGGCTTGCTGTGTGTCCCAGATCACGCTGCTCTTCTCGTGCTCCACTCGCCCGTGAGCGTTGCTCGCCGCATTGTTGCGGAAGCAGAACAGTGCTTGCTCAGGATCCGCGCCCACGGGAA
>JBDSBS010000638.1:0-2774 GCA_039921435.1 Planctomycetota bacterium
GTAGCTGCCAACTTGGGCATTGCTCGGCGTCCAGCTGAACACCGTCGAGGCCGTAGCGCTCGGGCCGGTCACCGTCAAGGGCAGACCCGGCGTGTGGATTGCACCAGCGGGCGTGCCAGCCGCGCCAAGCGTGACGGCGTTGCCGGGCAGACCGGAGGCGGCACCGGCCACGACCGAGTACGAAATCGGCACGCCGACCGAGCCCATGAGCGTCTGGCCGCACGGCGACGGCGGGTCGAAGAACGGGCCGGGCGGCGTGCAGGTGAAGCTCTGGCCGCGGATGAAGACGTTCGAGTCGAAGGAGCTGTCGCCGACGTCGGCGATCGCAAGCTTGATGTGGTTCGTGCCGGGCAGGATCGCGGCCGTCGCCGTGAACACAACCGTCAGGCCGTCCATTTCGGTGTCAACGGTGCCGGCGCATGGATAGACCGGCAAGCCACCGGCGCCGCACTGGTTGTTGATGTATTGGGCCGAGTTGGGTCCGACCCCCGTGAACGGGTTGCCGCCGTTGACGTTGTTGATCGCAACGGGATTGGCCGAGCCAGGCAACAGAGCGATGTTGACGCCGTTGAGGAAGAAGCCGAAGACGTCGTTGAAGGCCGTGTTGACGAATTCGTTGTACTCTTCGGAGCTGAACACGTACTGGAAGCTGATCGTGCTGACGCCCGTGCACGTGAAGTCGAACTCGAGCACTGCCCGATCTTGCGTGCCCGGGATCAGCGTGTTGAGGTCGGGATCCCCTGGTTGGCCGTTGATGGTCGTCGTGTTGGGCAGGTCGTTGGGGCCGGGCACCGACGCGATGTTGCCCGAGCTCAGGATGATGCCACTCTCGAAGCCGATGATGCCGGTGCCACCCGTGAAGGTGCCACCTGCGATCGGCACACCCGCGTAGGTGATGTTCGAAGCGACGACGCCGGGACCGATCAGTGCCGTGACGAGGTCGGCAGGCGTCAGGGTGGTGAGGTTGGTCGTGCCCAGGGCATCAGTGAACTTGGGCACTGCGTTGGTGGTTTGCCCGGGGGCGAGCCCGAGGCGCTGGGCCATGAGCGGGTTGGCCATACCCAAAAAGGCCACCGCGGCAGTGGCGACGGAAATGCGAGCGAGGTTCATCAAATGACTCCGTGATTGGGGCAAGTAAAGGTGCAGCGTGGAAAGCGAAGCGCTACCCGACGCGCCTAACACCCTTGATCCCAAGGCACCGCGAATGCCGAAACCACGCAAGAGGCCGATTTGTGGAATTACCTCAATGATACAAACTCCGTGGCCACCAAGCAGTTGCGGTTTAGATTTAGAGCAACGGCAGCGGTGGCAATGACCGCGTGGAACGTGCACCGTTTCGCCGTGCCCCAACCCCCCGACGCAAGGTTCTTTAGAGCTCCTCGGGCCCACCCACATAGCCGAGGAACGCACTCGCCGCGACCACCATCGGGCTCGCCAGATACACCTGCCCCGGACCCGAGCGCCCCGGGAAGTTGCGGTTGATCGCCGACACGGTCACTTCGTCGGCCGTGAACGACACGCCTGGGCCCGCCTTGATGCAGGCCCCGCAGCTCGGATCGATGAGTTCGACCCCGGCCTGCTCGAACAACTGCACGTAGCCAACCTTCTCGGCGTAGTCGCGGATGCGCTGGCTGCCGAACTGGATGTAGAGCTTCACGTCCGTGAGGTGGTGTCCCTTGTCGAGCGCCTTGCGCACGACCTCGGCATACATATCCATGTCGGCCTTCTTGCCGCCCGTGCACGAGCCGCCGTAGGCGATGTTGACCTTGACCTTGCCCTGCTGCTTGCGAAGCTCGCGCAGCGGGATGCCGTTGCGCGGATCACCGGGCGTCGCGACGGTCGGCTCGATCGCCGCGAGATCGATGTCGAACGTCTTGCAGTAGCTCGCACCCGCATCGGCTTTGACGATCTGCTTCTGCAGCTTCGCCTTATCCGTGCCGCGCAACGTCGCGATGTAGTCGACGACGACCTCGTCGGCTTCGATGATGCCCGTGAAGCCACCGGCCTCGACGGCCATGTTAGTCAGCGTCGCGCGTTCGTCGAGCGGCATCGCGGTGACACCGGGCCCCGCGAACTCGAGCACCTTGCCGATGCCCGCGCCGGTCTTGAAAAACTGGTCGCTGAGCAGAAACAGCATCAGGTCCTTGGCGCAGACACCCGAGCGCATGGTGCCGCGCAGGTTGACGCGCACTGACTCGGGCACCTTGACGCGCACGTCCTTGGTGAACCACGAGTTCGCCATGTCGGTCGAACCGACGCCGAACGCGAAGCAGCCGAGCGCGCCGGCCATGCAGGTGTGGCTGTCGGTGCCGATGACGAGCTGGCCGGGTTCGGCGATGTCCTCGATGACGATGTTGTGGCAGATGCCTTCGCTGCCGACGAGCTTGCCGCCGCGCTGCACTTCGCCGTAGAGCTTGACGCCCTGCTTCTTCGTGAACGCTTCCTGCACGGTCGCCAGCGACGCGGCCTGTTCCTTGAGTCCCATCTTGACGTGGGCCTCGGGCATGATGCGGTCCAAGAACGTCAGGTGGTCGCGAAACGCAAACACCGACTCGGGGTCGGTGACCTTCGCGTCTTTGCCGAGCCCCATCTTGAACAGCGCCTCGGCCATCGGCGTCACGTACTCGTGCGAGAAGCGCACGTCGGTGCGCACGAACAGCGCTTCGCCGGGCACGACAGCCGGCACGCCGAGGCGCCCGGTCTTGGCATCGGCGATCGCACGCTGCGCGATGATCTTCTCGCACAGTGTCATCGGCTGGGTCATCGGCTGGGTC
>JBDSBS010000639.1:0-4621 GCA_039921435.1 Planctomycetota bacterium
CCGCGGCCGCAATCGCCGCGACCACCGTGCTCGGCTTCTTCGTCGCCAATCAGATGGCGGAGAGCCGCCTCGCGCGGCACCAACACGACCATCTGCACCTCACCGTCAGCGCTCCCAAAGCCGTGCCCGCGGGTGCGCCATGGAGCATGACCGTGCAGAGCAAGGACCTGACGGGTGAGCCCGTCGCGTGCCGCGTGCGCTGGCAGGCGTTCGCCGACAACGGTTCCTTGCTGGCTGCCGATGAGGCGCCCGTCACAGACGGCACCGCAACCGTAGCGATGGCAGCGCTGCCCGATCTGCGTGTGCCACAGCGCGTCGAGGTCGTGGCGACGCATGCGACCGACGAAGTGCGTCAGGTGCTCACGCTGTCGACGGCCCATGCCGGCCCGCTCGTGCACGTCACGACCGACCGCCCCGTCTACCGGCCCGGCGAACCCGTGTTCGCACGCGCTGTCGTGCTCGACCGCGTCACGCTGCTGCCGCTGCCGACGCGGTTGCCGATGCGCGCGACACTGCTCGACAGCAAGGGCGCGGCGATCGGTCGCTGCGACGAAGGCGCTGCACCCGCCGGCATCGGTTCGTTCCGCTTCGACCTCGCACGCGACAGTGCTGGTGGCTCCCACCGCTTGCAGGTGGCATCACTCGACGGCCGGTTCCCAACGGAGACCGCCGAGATCGTCGTGCGCTCGTTTCAGGCGCCGCAATTGAAGAAGACGATCGTACTCGACCGCACGACCTACGCACCCGGTGCGCGTGGTGCAGCCACGGTCACAGCCGAACGCATGGGTGGCGGTGGCGCATCGGGTGCGACCGCCAAGGCGACGCTGGTCATCGACGGCACCGAAGTCTGGACCGAGCAGCACGCACTGGGCGCCTACGGCGAGGCAACGTTCCGCTTCACGATCCCGATGGCAGTCGACAAGGGCGCGGCGCGCTTCGTCGCCACAGTCAACGACGGCGGCATCGTCGAAGCCGAGGTCAAGCCGTTCGTCGTGCCGACCGGCAAGGTGCTGATCGCAGGTTTCCCCGAAGGTGGCGAACTGATCGCCGGCGTGCTCAACGGCCTCTACCTCGAGTGCACCGACACACTCGGCCGCCCCGTCGATGGAACTGGCGAAGTGGTCGACGAACGCGACCAGCAGGTTGCCAAGTTCCGCACCGCGCACCAGGGCCGCGTCAAGGTCACGTTCGTGCCGCGCGAAGGCAGTGTCTATCGCGTGCGCCTCGGCGGCCACGACGAACCGTTCGCGCTGCCGGAGGTCAAGACAACGGGCATCGCGCTGCGCCTGCCCGGCACTGACATCGCCGCCGACGCGCCCCTGCGCCTGGCGGTCGCCGGCCGCGGCGACGGACCGTGGCTGCTCGGCGTGTTCTGCCGCGGCGTGCTCGTCGGCCAGACGACGCTGCGCGCCGATGATCGCGGCGAACTGCGCGCCGAGACCGAAGTGCAACTGCCCGCGACCGCCGCCGGTGTGCTGCGCACGACGGTCTTCGACCGCAACCTGCAGCCCATCGCCGAACGGCTCGTGCGGCGTTCGGCCAAGCACCGCATCGACGTGCAGCTCGCTGCCAAGAACGCGGCGCTGGCGCCTGGCGACTCGCAGGAGGTCACCGTTCGCACACGCGACGAGAGTGGCAACCCGATCGCCGCCGTCGTCGGACTCAGCGTGACGGACCTCGCCGCGGTGTCGCTTGGCAGTGAACCGCGCGTCGGTCTCGCCGACCAGGCGATGCTGTTCGCCGATGTCGAACGCGTCGAAGAGCTCGGCGACTTCTTGCTCGGCAACTCGGACGCGGCGCAGCACGTCGACCTGCTGCTCGGCACGCGCGGCTGGCGCCGCTTCGTTTGGCGCAACGATGCCGCGGCCAAGGCCGCGATCGCGGCGCGCGGCGAGGTGGGCGAAGGCACGCTCCCCCGCGAGGGCTTCTCGCAGACGCCACAGGTCGCGAGCAACCTCGCGGCGGCGCAGGCACCTGGCACGGCTCTCTCGCGTCACGCCTACCGCACGGCACGCAATCTGCACGATGCCGGAGCCGCAGCGATTCTCGCGTTGATTCTGTTGCTGCTCGGTGAACTCGCGGCCGGCGGCGTGCGGCTTCTGGGTACGCGTCAGAAGTTGCCGCAGATCGTGGTTGGCATCTGCGCGCCGGTGACTGCGTTGGCCGTCTTGGTGCTCGTGCAACAGCGATCGCCGCAGTTCCTGGAGAGGGTTGCGGGGGTTTCCATGGCACCAGCAGCGGGCGAGTGGGACTTCGCGGCCTCCGCCGATGGTGGCCTGGCCGTGTTCACGGAGAACCAGGTGACTTTCTTGGCCTACGATTTCGACACGCAGGTCGCGCTAGGCGCGTCGATCGTCGACCTCAACGGCTTCGGGCAAGGCGACATCTTCTCGCTCGTCCGTCGTTTCAGCTCGCGCGACGAGGACCCCCAGCCCCCCTACTTCCTCCCCACCCTACCTACGCATGGCGCCGGTGGCTGGCTGAACACCGACATGGAAGGCGCCTTCGATTCCGCGCACTGGAACCGCGACCTCGCGCAACAGTGGCAGACTCGCCAGTACGCGCACCAACAAACCCCGCACGAAGGTCGCACCGACTTCACGTCAACGATCCTGTGGCACACCCTGGTCCTCACCAATGACGCCGGCGAAGCGAAGGTTCCCTTCGCGACGAGCGACGCAGTGACGACGTGGCTCGTGCAGGCTGATGCGCACGTGCCCAACGGGGCGATCGGCCGGGTCGGTCAGGCCGAAGCGAAGTTCCAGGCGCAGCTGCCGTTCCATCTCGAAGTCAAACTGCCCGACGAAGTGTCGCAGGGTGACCTGCTGCAGCTGCCGATCGCGGCGGTTGTCGAGGGCGCCGTCGATGGGCAGAACGTGAACACGGTGGCGCTTCAGGTGACGACCAAGCAAGGCCTGCGCCTCGGCACCGACGTTCCGACGAACATCGTGCTGCAGAATGGCCGCGGCCGCGTGCTGCTGCCGATCACCATCGCTGATGGCACGAGTGAGACGACGCTGACGCTGCAAGGCAACGCCGGCCGCTTCCGCGATCTCGTCGCGCACAACCTGCGCATCGCGCCGCGTGGCTTCCCGCACCAACGCTCGGCCGGTGGCACCGTCGAAGCAGGCAGGCCGTCGACGTTCGTCGTCGTCGTGCCTGGCGAGTCTGTGCCGGGCTCGGGCCACGTCACACTGAAGGTCTACCCATCGCCCCTGACGGCACTGACCGAAGGCCTCGCCGGCATCCTGCAAGAACCACACGGCTGCTTCGAACAGGCCAGTTCTTCGAACTACCCCAACACACTCGTGCTGACGCTGCTCGATGCGAGCGGCGACAACATCCCGACGATCGCGGCGCGCGCGCGCAACCTGCTGCCGAAGGGCTACGCCAAGATCACGGGCTACGAGTGCAAGCGCCTCGGCTATGAGTGGTTTGGCGCCGACCCGGGCCACGAAGCGCTGACTGCGTACGGCCTGCTGCAGTTCCACGACATGGCCAAGGTCTACGACGTCGATGCGACGATGGTCGATCGCACCAAGCAGTGGCTGCTCGCGCGCCGCGACGGCAAGGGCAGCTTTCCGCACAACTTCCCGCACGGTGGCCAGGACTCGCACAGCTTCGGCGGGCGTTCGCAGCCGTTGACCGACGCCTACGTCGTCTACGCGCTGCTGCAAGCCGGCACGCCGGCTAGCGAACTGCGCACCGAGATCGAAGCGCTCGTTGGTCGCGTCACGGTTCAGGATGCGACGAAGGATCCCTACGAACTCGCGCTCATCAGTTGCGCACTGCACCTCGCCGGACGCCCCGAAGCGAGGCTGACCCGGCAACGACTTGCCGAGCTGCAGCAACGCGATGGTTCGCTGCAAGGCACGACGACGAGCATCACGAGCAGCGGCGGCCGCGACCTCATCGTCGAGACCACCGGCTTCGCGGTGCTCGCGTGGCTGCGCGACCCCGCCTACCAGAGCCAGGTGCGCAGCGCCGTCGAGTTCTTGCAGACCTGCCGCGGTGCCTCGGGCACGTTCGGCGCGACGCAGGCGACGATCACAGCCCTGCGCGCCATCACCGAGTACGCCACCGTGAACCGCACGATGCGCGAACCCGGCACGCTGCGCGCGTTCGAAGGCGACCGCCTGCTCGGCGAACGTTCGTTCACCGCGAGCGACACCAACGCGCTCTCGTTCGACTTGTGGAACCAACTCGCGCCCGGCCAACACACGCTGCGCCTCGAACTCAAGGGAGCCGGCAGCGCACTGCCCTACGCATGCGACGTCGCCTACCACGCCGAACAACCCGCCGACGATCCCGACACGAAGGTCGAGGTGGCGGCGACGCTGCGCAAGACAACGGTCGCCGAAGGCGACACCGTGGCGCTCGACATCGCGGTCACGAACCGCACCAACGAAGGCCAGCCCATGACCCTCGCGATCATCGGCCTGCCCGCCGGCCTCGAACTGCCAACGCGCGTGCTCGAGGACCTGCAGAAGGCTAAGACCTTCGCGTTCTGGGAACTGAAGGGCCGCGAGCTGGCCCTCTACTGGCGCGACCTCGCCCCCCACGCCAAGCGCGAGTTCACACTCGACTTGATTGCGCGCATTCCCGGCCAGAGCACGGGCCC
>JBDSBS010000640.1:0-23875 GCA_039921435.1 Planctomycetota bacterium
GTCGATGTCGAACCACGCGACGGCCGCTCCAGCGACCGGGCTCTCGGTCGCCGCGTCGAGCACCGTGATCTCGACCCAGCTCGCGTTCTCGGGCAGCGGCCGCGTACTGCGGGTGGCCATCGCGGCGACGGCCCGAACTGCGTTGTCTGCGCACAGCTCGGTGCTGGCATCGACCGGCAGCGAGGCGGCGTCGGCTTCGGCGGCGCTGTGAGCGCGGCGCGGCGTCGCTTGGTCGAGCCAGCCGCCGGCGGTCTCACTGTTCCACCAGACGATCGCGGCGATCACCGCGGCGAGCAAGGCGAGCGACAGGACGAGCAGTGATGCCTTGCGGTTCATGCGGTCGGGATCCACCGGTGATCGTAGCGGCGCCGCGAGCGGCCCGCTGCGGAACAGGCTCAGCCAAGATCGAACAGCAGCGCTTCCGCGGACGCTGTGGCGCCCACCGTCAGAGTGCCCACATCGCCCGTGCTGGCGCCGTCGCCGGCCGCAAGCGTGTGGTCGCCGATGCGCAGCGTGCCGCGGATCAGTTGCAGCCACATGGCGCGCCCGGCGTCGACGGTGTGTTCCACGTTGTCGTCGGCCGCGAGCCGCAGCCGCCGCACGATCGCGTCCTGATGGATCACGGCGCTGCGTTCGCGCCCATCAGGCGAAATCACCACCACATCCTTCGCTCCCTCGGCGTCGGTGCTCGGATGCCATTCCGTGTAGCTCGGCCGCAGCCCACGTTCGCGCGGCTGGATCCAGACCTGCAGGAAGTGCAGCCCTTCGCTTTGGCTCGGATTGAACTCGCTGTGTGTGACGCCGGTGCCCGCACTCATGAGCTGGATCTGGCCCGGATGCAGCGCGCGGCCGTTGCCGAGGCTGTCCTTGTGCTCGAGCGTGCCCTCGAGCACGTAGCTGAAAATCTCCATGTCGCGGTGCGGGTGCGTGCCGAAGCCCCGGCCCGGCTGCACGCGGTCCTCGTTGATCACACGCAATGAACGAAAGCCCATGTGCGCGGTGTCATGGTAGTCGGCGAAGCTGAACGTGTGGTGGCTGTCGAGCCAGCCGTGGTCGGCGTGGCCGCGTGCGGCGGCGGGGCGGATGGTGACGTGCATGGCGTTCCGGAGCGTAGCCGAACGAGCAGAGGACACGCGACTATCGGCCTCGAAGGGACCCCGAACTGCCTACTTCCGTGCCAGCGGGGTTTCTGCTTCGCCCCGTTGCTGGCACCGCGACGTCTCTTGTTTGTCCGGGTTTGAGACCAGTGGATTGCCGAAAAGACAAACATCTGTGATCGAGAACCGGTGAAGAAAACAATGGAGGTGGGCCTTGAGTAAGTGGATGACACCAGCAGTAGTCGCGACGACGGCTCTCGTCTTGCTTGGTCCGAGCTGCAGCGGTGGCGGCGAGCAGGCCAACGGCAACAATGGCGGCAACACGGGGGGCAACAACGGCGGCAACACCGGTTCGTTCGATCCGGCGACCCTAGCGGGACCTTTCCCACTCGGCGTCTGGCTCCAGGATCCAATGCACGTCATCCGCGGCATGACGACGGCGGAGCACTACAAGGAAATGGGCATCACCCACTGGATGGGCCTCTACCAGTGGCCGTCCGAAGCCAACCGGTATCCTGGCTACAATCTCCAAGCTGCCCAGAACCTGCGGACCCTCGGGTTCACCGTCTATGCGGGCGGTGATCAAGCCGCAATCGACTGGAACGTGGCTCACCCTGACTTCGCCGACACCTTCGTCGGCTATCTGGCGGGCGACGAGCCCGACATGACTAAGCAGTGGGTGCCCGAGCACCATCCTGTCGTGTGGCAGGCGAACTGCGAACTGCTTCGAACCCACGATCCTTCGCGGGAAGTCTGGGCCAACTTCGGAAAGGGCTTCGCCAAGATTCCGTGGCCCGGTTACCAGGCGTTTCCTGGCCCGACGATCCAAGACGATCACAACAAATTCACCGACTTCCTCGACCTCGTTTCGATCGACTTCTATGGCTTGACCGACTCGTACGAGATGCCGAACTACGTCGGCATATGGACGTACGGCAAGGCGGTCGACAACACGCGACACTATGTCTATGCAAATCCGTCGAACCCGGGACTGCCGGTGTGGGGCTTCGTCGAGACCGGCGACCCCTTCACGCTGACCCAGGGCATGTACCCGAGGATTCCGCCGGAGCTCATCAAGCCCACGGTCTGGAACATGATCGTGCACGGTGCTTCGGGCATGATCTACTTCAACCACGACTTCGCCACGCCGGGTGTCACGGCCACCTACCCGATCGATCACCCCGAGGTTGGCATGGCCGTGCAACAGGCCAACGCATCGGTGACGGCGTATGGCGCCGTGCTGAGGACGCCCACCGTGGCCGGAACCACGGCGACGACGGACGGCGGCGTTGCCGTGGTTGTGCTCACCAAGCACTTCGGCGGCGATACGTTCGTGTTCGCCATGGCGGACGGCAACGAGGCGCACAAGAACGGGTTGGACGTCAACGCGACGATTGTGGTTGCGGCCAGTGGCGCGACGGCCGAAGTCCTCGGTGAGTCGCGCAATGTGCCGATGACCAGCGGCAGCTTCACCGACCACTTCGGCCCCTATCAGTTGCACGTCTATCGGATCGCCGGGAGCAACTGACCGGCGCAGACCAGCCGGTCAGAGAGTCGCGAGCCAGGCTGCGCCAAAGCCCGTCACCGCGGCCGATGCGACCGTGATGCCCGCGCGACACAAACGACGCCACCGATCGTGCCGTGCAAGTTCGCCGCGCAAGTCGCGCGTCAACTCGGCCACCGATTGGTAGCGATCGCGACGGTCGTGGGTGAGTGCGCGTCCCACGATGTGTGCCAACCCGCCGCGCAACCGCGAGTGCGGACGCAGTGCGGCTCCGCTGTCGCCACCGATCGTCACTTGCAGGCAGCCGTCTTCGGCAATGGTGGCGTTGCCCTCGGGCCGTTGGTCTGTCAGCAGTTCGTGCAACACGACGCCGAGCGCGAACACGTCGGCACGTTCGTCGATCGCAGTTCCCGGCAACGTGAACTGTTCGGGCGCCATGTATGCCGGCGTGCCAGCCAGCCTTTCGTCATCGATGCCGCTCTGGCCAACGAACGCGCTCAAACCGAAGTCGACGATCTTGGCCACCGCGCGGCCGTTGCGCTCGATCACCAGGATATTCTCGGGCTTCAGGTCACCGTGTCGCACGCCGCGGCCGTGCAGGTGGGACACCGCGTCGGCGATGTCGAAGAACAGCTGCAGTCGGGGACCGGGCTCCAGATGATGGCGAGTGCAGAAACTGGTCACTGGCTCCCCGGGCACTAGTTCCATCGCCAGCCACGGCAGACCCGACGCCGTGGTGCCGGCGTCGTGTAGCCGCGCCACGTGTTCGTGTTCGACGCTGGCCATCGCTTGCAGCTCGGACTCGAACCAGCCGACCGAACGCGCATCCACGCGGTCGGGTCGCAGGATCTTGAGCGCGACCTGACGGGGAAAGGGCTCGGTCTGTTCGGCCAGCCAAACGACTCCCATGCTGCCGCGCCCCAGTTCTTCGAGCAGTCGGTAGGGGCCGATGCGCAACTCGTCGGTCGCTGTCGGTTCTCCGGCGACGGCGGGGTGCCCTTCGGCCGTGCCGGACCCCGCCCAGCTCGTGGTGCTGCCGCTGGCTGTGATTCCGCTGGCCGTCATGGCTGCGGGCGGCAGCTCCGATGCCGGTGCCGGGCTGGCGGCCGCCAGCAGCATCGGCAGCAGCAGCGCGCGTTGCATGTCTTGGTTCATGGTGGGCCCCTTCGCACGCACCGAGCCGCGCATTCCGAGAAACTGATGGCTTGGGTGTGCACGAGCGCCGATCCACACACGTTGCCGCAATGATTGGGCAAACCTCATTTAATGGTGTGCCGGCTGCCCATTTCCACGGAAGCCATCAGTTGCTGCGGCACTGCTCTCGCGCCCGCATTCTGGCAGTGCTCGTTCCAGCTCGCGAGTCAGGTTGGCAGCTCACGCTGTCGACCGGGGGCAGGTGCTGCTGCCGTATGCGCGGCGGCGAGTCGTGGCGCAGGCGATGCAGCGTCCGCTGCTTCCTGCCGGGTCGCGCTGACCTTTGCGCTGAACCCCAGGCTGCATCCCACGCCGGGCCGGCGACGGGCTCATCGGCTCGCCCCAGGAGTACACGCGCCGAATGCATCGGGCATTGCGATCGTGTGTTGTAGCTGGCCTGTCCCGACGACCGCCCGCGGTCGCCTGGTGCGCGACCGAGCCCGGCGCCGGGACATCGCCGTCACGGGAAAGGCCAGCCGCTCCCAGTCCGTATGACTACAATCCGGGGCTTCACGGCTTCCGCTTCCCAGTCCAAAGCCCCCGGACCAGCACCATGCACACCTTTGCACCCGCTGCCACGCTGCTCGCGTGCGCACTCAGCGTCACTCTGGCCGCCCAGGCTCCGCAACAGACCAGCCAAACTCGCAGTGAACCATCGCTGATCCGCCTGCAGTACGGCACCTTCGACCCACTCGTGCAGGAACCCGAAGTGCCCGCCGCGCTGCGCAGCGCCGACGAGCAGAGCCTGTGGATCGTGCAGTTCGACGGTCGGCCGACCCAGCGAGGTCGCGATGCCGTCACTGCCGTCGGTGGTCAGATCCACGAGTACCTGCCCGACAACGCCTACGTCGTGCGCATGCCGGCGCGCGAGGCAGCCGCTGTGCGCGCGCTCGCATCGATCCGTTGGGTGGGGCGCTACCACCCGGCTTACCGGGTCGATCCGCAGCTGGGCGCCGCCCCGATCGGGCCAACGCGCTACAACATGATCGTTGTCGACAAGCGCACCGACAAGCCGGCTCTCGGACGTAACGTGCGCGCCATCGGTGGCGTCGTCGATCACGAACAACCAGGCAGCGTGTTGTTCACCGTCACCTTGACCGGACCGCAGTTGCTTTCTGCAGCCAGCTTCGACGAGGTGCTGTGGATCGATCGCTGGACGCCTGAAGAGAACGACATGGACAACGCCCGCATCCAGGGCGGCGGCAACTATGTAGAGGCGCAAGGCGGCTACACCGGCACAGGCGTCAGGGCTCACGTCTACGAGGGCATCGAGGCCACGCATCCGGATTTCACGGGCGGCGCCATCAACGTGCGAAGCGGTGGCGGCGCCGACGACCACGGCCACTGCACCGCCGGCATCGTGTTCGGCAACGGCACCAGCAATCCAGGCGCGCGCGGCATGGCTCCCGACGCCGGCAAGTACTACACCCAATACGGCTCAGTCACGGCCGGCGTCTCGCGCTGGCAGGTCGTCAGCGACCTCGTCAACATCAACAGCGTCAGCCACACGACGGCGTCGTGGGGCAACACGCAGACGACGGCCTACACGTCGGTCTCGGCCGACACCGACAACATCATCTTCGACCACGATATCGCGTGGACGCAGAGCCAGAGCAATCTCGGTACCCAGAGCTCGCGACCCCAGGCCTGGGCGAAGAACGTGTTCTCGATCGGCGGCGTGGAACACTTCAACAACAGCAACCCACTCGACGATTCCTGGCTCGCCGGCAATGCGAGCCGCGGCCCGGCCGCCGACGGCCGCATCAAGCCCGACTTCACGGCGTACTACGACGAGATCCTCACGTCCGATCGCTCGGGTCCGGCGGGCTACACGAACCTCAACTTCTACTCGGCGTTCGGCGGCACGTCGGGCGCGACGCCGATCGTTGCGGGTCACAACGTGCTCGCGATCCAGATGTTCACGAACGGGCCTACGTCCGGCTTCGGCATCTTCGGTAATGCGCTGCGCAACCCCGGTGGTTCGTCGTTCAGCAACCGGCCGCACTTCACGACCCTGAAGGCGCTGCAGGCCGCCAGTGCGCGGCAGTACGCGTTCACGTCGACCAGCACCGACAACCGGCGCGAACACCAGGGCTGGGGCTTCCCCAACCTGCGCACGATGTGGGACAACCGCAACAAGACTTACATCGTCGACGAAACAGACGTGCTGGTCCAAGGCGACGGGCGCGGCTTCGACATCACGGTCGCACCCGGTGAACCCGAGTTGCGAGTGGTGCTGAACTACAGCGACCCATTCGCCAATCCGGCGGCGGCAAAGACGTTGATCAACAACATCTCGGTTCGCGTGACGTCGCCCGGCGGCACGATCTACTGGGGCAACAACGGCCTCTGGGACGGCAATTGGTCGGTCCCGGGCGGCGTCGAGGACGACACCAACCCGATCGAGTGCGTGTTCGTGCAGAGCCCGCAAGCTGGCGTCTGGAAGGTCGACATCAAGGCGACGCTTATCGCTGTGGACTCGCACGTGGAGACACCAGCAGTCGACGCCGACTACGCACTCGTGGTCTCCGGCGGCACAGGCCAGCCGGGCGCCCCACCCGCGTTTGCGTCGTTCCAGACGTTTGGCCAAGGCTGCCCTGGCTCCGTGGTGGTCTCGCCGTTCTGTGCTGAGCTGAACCCCACCGGCGGCACCTTGACCTCGCAGACGCGGCCATGGGAGTTCTGCTACACGGTGCCGAACATCGGCACCATCCAGATCGTGAGCTTCGAGCTCTATACGCAGTCGTTGAGCGGCACCCAGACGGTGCCGGCGCGCATCTACGCCAGCGCAGGAACGGATCCCGCAGCGACGCCGCTCGTGTCGACGACGATCACCGTTGGGTCAAACCCGGGTTTCTACACCGTGATGCTGCCGACCCCATTGACCGTCACCGGCACGTTCTACCTCGGGATGGACAGTTCCGCCCAGAACGTCGTGCTGTGCGACGTGAACGCCGGCGCCACTGGCACGGCCTTCGATCGCTCGGGGATCACCGGTGGTTGGACGCTGTCGACCTTCTTGCAACACCCGTCGTACCACGTCACCTGTTCCTCGGGCCCTGTCCTCGCGACGCCAGCACTCGCCAATCAAGGTCTGCCGTTCCTTGGCGCGTCCTTCGACGTGACGATGTCGGGCGCCTTGCCATTCACGATCGCGTTGATGGCGACCGGCCTGTCGGACACCTTCTTCCAGGGCTCGCCATTGCCGCTGCCTTTCCCGCTGCCTGGTGCACCGGGGTGCAACATCCTGGTGTCGCCCGACCTGGTCGACATCGTGATCACCACCTCGACCGGAACCGGCATCCGCACCTTCGTGGTGCCCAACAGCAGCAGCATCGCGGGCATCCTGTTGTTCCACCAGTGGGCGGTGCTCGACGCGGTCAATCCGATCGGCATCGTGCTGTCGAACGCGGGGCGCGGCAGGATCGGCACCTGAGCCTGTTCGCCGCACGGCGATCGAACTCAGGCGATCTCCCCGCCGTTGGTGCGAGTTGGTGCGGGGAGATCGCTCTCGCGACGCCTGCCCCAACCCGCCCCAACCCTCTGCCTGCGTGACTGCTCACCGGCTCGGCACAGGTGCACACGCGATGAACGCGTCGAGCATGGGGTTCTCGGGCGCGTCCTTGCGCCACGCCATGACCACCGGAAACGTCACGCGCGGGCGGCCCCACGGGAACGCCGCAAGTCGCCGTCCCGACGGACCGTCGGGATCGAGGCTCGGCACAAGCGACCAGCCGAGGCCTGACTCGACGTAACCGAGGATCGTGTCGGCGGTGTCGAGCGTGATGACCTGTGCTGGCGCCGCGCCGTGGCTGACGAGTGCTTGCATCTGCAGCACGTAGGGCTTGCTGCCGGCGGGGTAGGCGAGGAACGGCATGTCGGTCAGCGTGTCGAGCTGCGGCGGTCGCGAACGCAAAGGCGCCCGGTCCTTCGGCACGACGAGGCACGGGTGCAGTTCGGCGACGAGCTGACTCGCGATGTCGTTGGGGACCTCGGGCAGATGGGCCACGAGCACGTCGGCGTGTCCGCTGCGCAGCAGAGTCACGTCCGCTTGCAGCAGTTCCTTCAAGTCGAGCTGCACGTTGGGTCGCTTGCGCCGCAATGCCACGAGCCAGCCCGGCAGCAGCTGCCGGATCAGCAGCGACTCCGCGTGGATCGACAAAGCCCCGTCGAACTCGCCGGTGCCGAGGCAGCGCACGACACCGGGCAGGTCGCGGAAGAACGGCGCGATGAACCCGAGCAGGTGGGCACCTGCGGGCGTCGGCCGCATCTGATCCTTGCCGACCCGCTCCAGCAGCGCGAGTCCGACCTCTCGTTCGAGCTTCTTCACCTGCTGGTGCAGGGCCGGCTGCGTGATCGGGTAGGTCGCGGCCCGAGCGGCGCGCGCGTAGCCGCCTTGGGTTGCCACGAGGTGAAAGCCGGCAAGACGGTGCAGGTCGATCATGAAGCACAGCTTATCGATCGACACAGAATAACTGTCGCACCGGAAACTATCGGAGTGACGATACTTCGGGTGTCGAGAGACACCGAAGACAACCGAATCCCATGTCGAACGTCACCCCACAGACCCTTCCCGTTGGCACCCAGCCCCGCATTGGCGGTCTGCTCGTTGCGCAGTTCTTCGGCGCGTTCAACGACAACGCCTTCAAGATGGTGGTGATCCTGCTCGCCATCGGTGCGGTGAAGGACGCCGATGAAGCGCACAAGCAGTGGGTGACGACGATGGGCATGGTGGCGTTCACGCTGCCGCTGATGCTGTTCTCGCTGCCGGCGATGGCGATCGGCGACCGCGTCAGCAAGCGCGGGCTCGTCATCTGGACGAAGGCGCTCGAGGTGGCGCTGATGGCGCTCGGTGTGCTTGCCCTGTCGGTGCAACCGACGGGCTGGCTGCCACTCGTGGTGTTGGTCGGCATGGGCGCGCAGAGTGCGGTGTTTGCGCCCGCCAAGTACGGCATCCTGCCGGAGATCCTGCCGCACGATCAATTGACGGCCGCCAACGGCAAGCTGGAGGCCGCCAGCTTCCTGGCGATCATCTTGGGCACTGCGAGCGGCGGCATGCTGCTCGAGTGGGTGGGGGCCGACGCCTGGCTCGTCGGGGTGCTGCTGACAGCACTCGCGGTGGTCGGCTTGCTGGCATCGTTCCTGGTGCCGAAGGTGCGCGCCGGCGGCGTCGAGGAGCCGTTCTCCGTCGTGCTACCTGCCGCCTGGAAGGTCATGCGGACCGACCGCGTGCTGTGGCTCGCGACGCTCGGGTCGATCGTCTTCTGGGGCGTGGCCAGCCTGCTCGGCCAGGACGTGCTCGTCTACGGCAAGCAGGTGCTCGAGTTCGACGACAAGTACACGGGCATCCCGTACGCGCTGTTTGCGATCGGCGTCGGCGTCGGTGCGTTGCTCGCGGGGCGCATTTCGAAGGGCACGGTCGAGGTCGGACTGATTCCGCTCGGCTCGATCGGCCTGGCCCTCGGCGCGGCGGCGATGGGGGCATTCGTGCCGGGGCGCTTCGGCACGTTCGTCATCATGACGATGCTCGGTGTCGCCAGCGGCTTCGTCGTCGTGCCACTCAACGCGCTCGTGCAATGGCGTGCGCCGGCGGCGCGGCGCGGTGCCGTGATCGCGCTCGTCAACGGGCTGTCGTTCGCTGGCATCCTGCTGGGCAACCTCGGCTGCTTGTTGTTCGCGAAGCTCGGCGCCGATAGCGCGACGATCCTGCTGGTCGCGGCCGCATTCACGGTCGCGGCGACCATCTGGGCGATCTGGCTCCTGCCGGACGCGCTGCTGCGACTCGTCGTGATCTTGCTCGCGCACACGCTCTACCGCGTGCGCGTGCTCGGCGCGCGCAACGTGCCCGAGACGGGAGGCGCGTTGCTGATTCCCAATCACGTGTCGTTCCTCGATGGCCTGTTCTTGTTGGCGGCGATCGACCGGCCGATTCGGTTCGTCGTCGAACAGCACTGGTACGAACGGCCCTACCTGAAGCCGTTCTTGCAAGCGCTGCGCGCGATTCCGATTGCCGGCAGCGGGGGGCCGCGCGTCGTGTTGCGCGCGCTGCGCGACGCCGGTCAGGCGCTCGACGACGGTGCGCTGGTCTGCATGTTCGCCGAGGGCGAGATCTCGCGTATGGGCAGCACGCTGCCGTTCCGCCGCGGCTTGCAGCGCATCGTGAAGGGGCGCACGGTGCCGATCGTGCCGGTGCACTTGGACCGCGTGTATGGCGGGCTGCTGAGCGCGCGGCAAGGGCGCGTGCAGTGGTGGCCGACGAAGGTGCCGTGCCCCGTGACGGTGTCGTTCGGCAGCCAGCTCGACAGTAAGGTGGCGCCGGCCGAAGTGCGGCGCGCGGTCGACGACCTCGGTGAAGCGGCGTGGCAGCTGCGCGCTCGAGAACTGCGGCCGCTGCACTACGGCTTCGTGCGTTCGGTGCGGTGCTCACCGTGGCGCAGTTCGCTGGCGGACAGCAAGGGCAAGAAGCTGTCGCGCGTGGGGGCGCTCGCTGGCTCGGTCGTGCTCGCGCGGCGGCTGCGCAAGGCGTGGTCTGGCCAGGACGCTGTCGGCATTCTGTTGCCGCCGTCGATCGGCGGGGCGATCACTGCGATCGCCGCGAGCCTGGCGGGTCGCACGGCCGTGCCCCTCAACTACACGGTGGGGCCTGCGTCGCTGGCGTCGTGCAGCAAGCAAGCGGGGCTGCGCACGGTCGTGACTTCGCGTGCGTTCTTGGAGCGCCTCAAGGTCGCGATGCCCGAAGCGCTCGAGCTGCTGCTGCTCGAGGACGTGCTGGCGAACGTCACCGCTGGTGAGCGCATGGGCGCATCGCTGCGCGCCCTGTGCTGGCCGATGGGTTGGCTCGAGCGCGCGTGTGGGGCCACGCGCCGCGTGCGCCGCGACGATGCGGCGACCATCATCTTCAGCAGCGGCAGCACCGGCGAACCGAAGGGTGTCGTGCTGACACACGCCAACGTGCAGGCCAACTGTGACGCCGTGGCGCAGTTGATCCCACTGGACCACCACGATCGCCTCGTCGGCGTGCTGCCGCTGTTCCACTCGTTTGGCAACATGGCGCTCTGGTACGCGGTGCAGCAGGGCGCTGGCATCGTGTTCCACGCCAATCCGCTCGATGCTGTGGCAGTCGGCGAACTCACCGCTGTGCACCGCGCCACGATCCTTCTGGCGACACCTACGTTCTTGCAGCTCTACCATCGGCGTTGCGAACCGGGGCAGTTTGGTTCGTTGCGCGTCGTGTTGACGGGCGCCGAGAAGTTGACGGAGACCCTCGCTGACGCGTTTGCCGATCGCTTCGGTGTGCGGCCCGTGCAAGGCTATGGCTGCACCGAGTGTGCGCCCGTGGTCGCGACGAGCACGCCTGGCTACCGCGCGGCAGGGTTCTATCAGGCTGGTTCGCGGCGCGGTTCGGTCGGTCGGCCGCTGCCCGGTGTCGTGGTCCGCATCGTCGATCCCGAGACGAAGGCACCGGTGCCGGTCGGCGAAGCCGGGCTCGTGCTCGTGAAGGGCGCCAACGTCATGCGCGGATACCTCGGCCGCGACGACCTGACGGCAGCTTCGATGCACGACGGATGCTACATCACAGGCGACATCGGCAAGCTCGACGAAGAAGGGTTCCTGTTCTTGACCGATCGGCGGTCGCGCTTCTCGAAGATCGGCGGCGAGATGGTGCCGCACGGCACCGTCGAAGAGCACCTGCAGGAGTGCTGCGGTCGCGACGAACGTGCGTTCGCGGTCTGCGGCGTGCCCGACGCCAAGAAGGGGGAGCGTCTGATGGTGCTGACGACGTTGCGAGCCGAGCAGTTGCCCGAGGTGCTGCGGCAGCTCGGTGCGCGTGGGTTGCCCGCGCTGTTCGTGCCGCGGCAAGACCAGTTCGTGATCGTCGAAGCGTTGCCGCTGCTCGGCACGGGCAAGCTCGACCTGCGCCAGGTCAAGGAGCGCTGCCTCGCGGTGCTGGATACGCTGGTGTCGTGAAGCGCGAACGCACGCGAGGCAATGGGTGGGTCGATGTGCTCGCGCGTACGATGGTGGGCGCGTTCGCCGGGTTGTTTGGCGGTGGCGTCGGCGGCCGGTTCTTCGGCGGAGTGGTCGGGGCGCTGTTGCCGTCAGAGGAAGGTGTGGAGACTTTCGTGACCACAGCTGCTCTCGGCGCACTGGGTGGCGGCGTGCTCGGCCTATTGTGGTTTCTCGCCGACTGCCCATCACCTTGGCGCCGCTGTCGCCAGGCCCCTCGGCACGACGTAGCATCCCCGCCCCTACCATGAAGATCCTCGTCATTCCAGGCTCCACGCGCACCGACGCGTTCTCCAAGAAGCTCGCGCGCGCGGCCTGCAAACTCGCCGACCAGGCCGGTGCGCAAGCGACGTTCGCTGATCTGCGCGACTACCCGATGCCACTCTACGATGGCGACCTCGAAGTCGCGGAAGGTGTGCCCGACGGCGCCGTGCGCTTGCGCGCGGTCGTCAAGCAGAACGACGCGCTGCTGTTCGTGTCGCCTGAGTACAACGCGTCGATCCCGGCCCTGCTCAAGAACACGATCGACTGGCTGTCGCGGCCCTACGCCGCCGAGCCAGGCGTGCAACCGCTCAGAGGCAGGGTCGCCGCACTGCTGTCGAGTTCGCCCGGTGCGCTCGGCGGCCTGCGTGGGCTCGTGCACCTGCGGCAGATCCTGCAGAACCTCGGCATGCTCGTGATCACCGAGCAGTTTGCGCTCGGCAGCGCGGGCGGCGCGTTCGCGCCCGACGGCAGCCTCGCTGACGCCAAGCAAGCCGCGACGGTCACGGCCATCGTGCAGCGGCTGGTCTACGTCGCGAGTCGGCTGCGCGAGTGAGTCGAGCAGGTGGAACGCTGGCTCTCCCTGCGCTCTTCGCCCCACTTGGCGCCGCGGGCCGTCGGGTCGGGTGTCGTCATGAACTTCCTCGTCATGAACGAACATGCTCTCGACCGGGTCGTGCGCGTGGCACTCGGCAGCCTCCTGCTGAGCAGGGTCTTCTTCGGACCCCAGACGAGTTGGGGTGGTTGGGCCTCGTGCCGCTCGTCACCGGCTTGGTCGGTTGTTGTCCGCTCTAGCGACTGCTTGGCGTCAGCACATGTTTGGGGGCTTGGTGCAAGACCTCTGATGGCAATGTGTCCAGACCCGCGAAGAGCGAGACTTGACAATGTCGAGAATTAGACATAATCTAATTATCTCGTGAAAGCCCAGAAGAAAACAGCCCAGCCGCACGCAGCACAGCCGGACCAAGGCCTGATCGAGCGCCTCGAGCGCCGCGCCATCCGTCCGTCGGCTCAGCGCGTCGCAATCGCGCGCTACGTGCTGGCCACCGATGACCATCCCTCGGCCGACGAGGTGTGGAGCCGCGTCAAGAAGCACTTCCCGCTCGTGTCGCGTGCCACCGTCTACAACACGCTGCAGTTGTTCACCGAGAAAGGCCTGCTCAAGCAGCTTGCGCTCAGCGAGAGCAGCATCGTGTTCGATCCCAAGATCGAGCCGCACCACCACTTCATCGACGACGACACGGGTGCGATCTGCGACATCCCGTGGCAGGCCTTGCGCGTCGGCAAGATCGATGCGCTCGCCGACATCGAAGTGCGCGACTACATGGTGGTCGTGCGCGGCCGACGCCAGGCCGGCAAGCACCGTTGACGTGCGCTCCCGGTCGCCCCCCGAATAGCCGCTCACGAAAGACCAACAACCAAAGGTGAAACCATGAAGTACTCTCCCAGCCAGATTCCCGCCGAAGCCCGCAAGAAGATCTGTGATGCGATGTTGCCTGTGCTCGTCGATGGCATCGACCTGCATTCGCAGATCAAGGTCGCCCACTGGAACATCAAGGGGCCGCAGTTCGCGGCACTGCACCCGCTGTTCGACACGTTCGCGACCGACCTCGCCGCGCACAACGACGAGCTGGCGGAACGCGTGCGCACGCTCGGCAGCCTCGCAGTCGGCACCGTGCGCCACGTCGCCAAACACTCGCGGCTGGCCGATTATCCGCAGGACCTGACGAAGGACCTGGAGCACGTCAAGCTGCTCGCCGAGCGCATCAGCACCTACCTCGTCGGTGCGCGCGCCGCGCGCGAGGTCGCCCAGGAGCACAAGGACGACGACAGCATCGACGTGCTGACGGGCATCGTGACGATGTTCGAGAAGCACGCCTTGTTCTTGCAGGCGACGCTCGAAGGCTGAGCTTGGTTGGTTTGGCCGTTATGATCGACCGAGCGTGACCGTGGGGATCGCCGTGGTCTCGTAGCCGGATGCAATGGACCCGGCGAGAGGGCCACCTGCTAATTCGAGACGCGGACTGGCAGTCAGCGACCGTCGGCAGAGAGCTTCTCGAGCAGCGCGCGACCGTCCTGGAAGATCGGGTCCTCCCATTGGTCGACATGTGCGGTCTCCCGCACCGCTTCGAGCTTGGGTAGGGCAGAGTTCAGCAGTTCGAGCGCCTGGGTGCGATCGCCAGAAGAGGCGCTCAGTTCGGCCGCTCGCACGCAGGCGAAGCCCAAACTCAGCACATGCCACGGGTCCTGCGCGTACTTGGTGTGGCGCAGGATGCGGATGGCATCGTCGTAGAGCTGGGCTGAGCGCGCGTGGTAGTTGGCGATGACCTCGGGCGTCGCGTTCGCCGCCGTTGCGCACCGCCAGGCCAGATGCAGGCAATCGCCGGCGCGCCGTTGTCCATACCAGTTCGAATACTTGGCCAGGATGCCGTCTGCGGCAGCCGCCGCGGCTGCGTGCTCCCCGGCTGCGCCGGCTATCTGCGCTTCGATCCACCCGACTTGAACCAGCGTTCGGTCCGAAAGCGACTCGTTCTGTGCGATTGCTTCGCGAGCCAAGGCGAGGTCGCTGAGCGCCCGTTCGTTCCTGCCGTCGACGAAGTGCCAATGCGCGAGTCCACAGCTCGCCAGCGCGTACTTGTTGCGCTCCTCATAGCTGAGGTTTGACGAGTCGTTCGGCAGTTCGGTCTCGGCGACCGTCCAAATGGCTTCCGCGTTCTTGCCGAGCGACTTCGCGATACCGGCCTGCAGTGCCAGCAGGAGCCAGCGCGGCCGGCGATCGACTTGGACCGTTGGCGGGATGCGGTCGTGGATGGCGAACGCCCGTGCGGCGCAGGCGGCCGCTTCGTCCAGGTCCTCGTGCCGGAAGCGATCCCACAGTACCTGTGCATGGTCCGCGAGCACTCGGCCTAGCTGTGCCAGTTGTCGAGGGTCGTCGGGAAACCGCTGCGCCATGGCCTCCGCCTGCACGATCACTCGGCGAAACGCCATCGACGAAGCCGCGAAATCGTCGAGCTGGTTGAGGTAGGAGTCGAGCTCTCGGAGGCACCGAAGCAACAAGTCCTGCGGCTGTACGCTGTGCGGTTGCTCGAGTTGCCAGGCGGTGGCGGCGGCGACGGCGGCCTCGATGTGGGGGATTGCCCCGTGCGGATCGCCAAGCCCCCATGTGACTCTGGCCTGCTGTCGTTGGACCAGGGCAATGAGGCGGTTTCGCTCTGTGCTCGTCTGCGGTAGATCTGCCACCTTCGCCAGAACGGAAGCCGCTTCGTCGAATCGGCGCAGGTTGCCAAGCTGTGTCACCACGCTGAGGCACGCCTGTGTGTAGTCGTCGTCGAGGTCCGCGATCTCCGGGTGGTCGCGACGCAGGGCCTCGAGCACCTGGAAGCCCGCGCGTTTGCCCGCGAGACTCTGTTCGGGCTGTGCCTCGTAGAGCGTGTCCGCTGCTTCGCGCAAGATCGCGGCATAGGAGCGACCGTAGGTCACCGGATCGGCCAACGCACAAGCTTCCAGGTGCGTGGTGGCCGCCGCCAACACGGGCCAGGCTGCGATCATGTTGCTCGTCTGCCAAAGCGCCCGACCCTGCTTTCGCAGGCTCTCGCCGAGCAGGCCGCGCCAGGTCACGTTGGTGGGATCAGTCGCCACCACGGCCGTGGCCTCCTCGACGGCGTCGGTCGCGACTTGCTGCGCCCGACTCGATTCGCCAAGTGCGAAGTGCACGCTAGAGAGTGATATCAGCGCCTTGCAGCGGCCGACGCGCAGGTCGGGTTCGGTCGGACGGTCCAGCAGGAAACGATCGTAGAAGGACAGGGCATCCTGGAGCAGCGCCTGGCGCGCGCTGTCGCCTTGCGGAGCATCTCGCAGGGTCGCGTCGTTGGAGCGCGCCAACAGCCGCTCGACGACGGCCGTCGCGTCGGCGAGGCTCCCGGCCGCGACCTTGCGGGCCGCCGCCACCTCCGCGCCTGCCGCGTTGCCGTAGGCCAGCGCGAAGGTCAGTCCGAGACCCGTGAGCACGACCGCGCTGCTGATGGAAGCGACCGCGACTCGATTGCGGCGCACGAGTTTGCGCAGCCGATACCGCACCGACGGTGGTCCAACCGACACCGGCTCCCCGCGCAGGTGCCGTTCGATGTCTTCGGCGAACGCGGCGACTGACGCGTAGCGTTCCTCGCGTTCGCGGGCGAGAGCCTTCAGCGTGATCCAGTCGAGGTCGCCGCGCAGTTCGGCCGCGAGCTGCCGGCGCTGCGTCAGTGGCGCGACAGGTGCCGCAGTCGTAGTGGTCGTGATGCGAGCACTCGGGCGAACGGGCTCGCTGTCGGTGGCTGCCGCACCTTGCGCCCAGGGCAGTTCGCCGGTCAGCAACTCGTACAACATGACGCCGAGCGCGAAGACGTCGGCCCGTTCGTCGATCGTGTCGCTGCGGCCGGCAGCTTGCTCGGGGCTCATGTAGCCCGGCGTGCCGATCACGCGGCCGGCGTCCGTCCGTGGCCCACCGTCGCCGTCCGACGAGAAGAGCGCCTTGGCGATGCCGAAGTCGATGATCTTGGGCGTCGGACCGTGGTCGGAGTCGAGCACGAGAACGTTCGCGGGCTTGAGGTCGCGGTGCACGATGCCGCGCTTGTGCGCGTGTGACACGCCGCGGCACAGCTCGACGAACAAACGCAGGCGGTCGCGACAGGCCAGCTGGCGAGCTTCGCAATAGCCACGCATCGGGACCCCGTCGACGAACTCCATGACGAAGAAAGGTCGCCCGTCCGGCAGCACGCCCGCGTCGAACACCTGTGTGATCGCCGGGTGGTTGAGCGCCGCCAGCAGCTGCCGTTCTGCCGCGAAGCGCCGCAAAGTCTTCTGGTCGCCGACTCCCGGTCGCAGCACCTTGACGGCGACTTGCCGCACGACGGGCTGCTCCTGCGCACACAGGTAGACGCTGCCGAACGCGCCTTCGCCGAGCATCCGGATCACACGGTGGCCGCCTATGTGGGTTGCGTGTTCGCGCCGCACTTCGGCCAGCGAGCTGTCGAGCAAGCCCTCAGCGCCGCCGAGGTCGGAGCGCAGCCGCTGCAGTGCGGCCGTGTATTGCGGATGGGCTTCGAGCAGGGATTGGAACGTCTGGTCGCGGTCCGGCCCCGTGACTGCGAGCAGTTCCTCGGCCGCGCGATCGGCTAGTTCTTCGGGCAGTTCGGGCAGGGTCGTCATTGCATATTCCAACGATCGACGTCGACGCCGCGCTGGCGCAATTCGCGGACGAACTGCAGCATCGCGCGTGCCAGCAGCTTGCGGGTGGCCTCCTCGGTTCGGTTCATGACCTCGGCGATCGTGCGGTGCGGCAACCGCACGAGCTTGGCCAGCGTGATGACTTCGCGGTGGTCTTCGGTCAGCGCCCCGAGCGCATTGCGCATGGCCACCGAACTCTCGTTGCCGATCGCGTCCTGGCTGGGCGTCAGCAGATGCGCGACTGCGGCGAACGAGTCGGTGTCGATCGGTCCTTCTTCGCGGGCGACGTCGCGCTTGTCCCGGTGCAGGTGGCGGTGTCGTTCCCGCACTTTGTTGAGAGCCGACGTGAAGAGCCAGGCCCGAAACCGATCCTCACCGCGGAACTCGAAACGGTCGCGCTCGCCCAGCAGCTCGCGGCACACCGACTGCACGACGTCGAGGCTCGATTCGCGGGCGCGCAGCTCGCTGCCGAGCCGCGCATGCACGAAGGCGTGCAGCTGCGGCAGATAGCGCTGCAAGAGCTCGTCGAGTGCGTCGCGGTCGCCTTCGGTGGCTCGATCGTAGAGGCGAACGTCGTCGTCGGGCACGAAGGCAGCATAGCTGCCTTCGCAGCGCGAGGCGCGCTGGCTCGCGCCCCCTCCAGAGCCTCCCCGAGGCCGTGCCCCAGGGCTTGCCCGAGCGGGCTGTGGCTTGGGCCGTTCGAGCCCGATCACTGCACTTGCACGTCGATCGTATTGCTGAGCTGGATCTGCCCGATGCATGGCGCGCCCGAGGGTTGGAACACGAAGCCCTGCGCCGAGAACTGCGCGCCGATGACGGACAGGCTGAACGGAACGGACAGCGACCAGAACTGGCCGACACTCAGGAAGCCGTCGACACCGAGCGTGCAGCCCGGGCACGGACCGACCGGGGCATTGATCGGCGAGCCGAGCACGAAGCCCGAGATGTAGGGCGTCGAGGTCAGGCTGAGAGTGAGGAACCCACCCGGCACGGCCTGGCCGCTCGAGCTGATGCCGAGCGTGCCGCAGGCTGTGTTGCGCGTGGTGAACGTTCCCGTCGGCAAGGCATCGTAGCTGTAGGCATCGATCCCGAAGCCACCGCTGGCGAAGTTGGGGTCGCGGTCGTGCGTCGTGCAGAAGTTCCGACTGGGGTTCCCAGTGCCGCTGTAGCGCGACGCGAGCTGAAGGTTGAATGTCGCCTGTTGGGTGGAGGCGAGTGATGCCACCTCCTCGATCAGCAGCGAGCTGCCGTTCACCCCGACCAACGTGGCGTAGGTGTCCCAGTCGTTCAAGGTCGCATTGTTGTTGTAGAGCTCGTGGTAGCCGACGACGAAGCGCAGGCCGTCGGAGTCGACGCTTGGCCGCTGCTGGGGCCAGGGCAGGCGCACGAAGTTGTTCTCGAGCATGCTGATGTTGCCGCCGGCGCGAAGGTTGCCCGCCTGGTCGAAGCAGGTTGCTGCGATGTCGCCACCGTTGGTGTTGGTGCGCTCATAGGCCGTCAGGATCAGGCGTAGGCCAGTGATGTCTTCGACGGTTGGGCTACTGATCGCCGGGAAGGTGTCGTTCCAGAAGGTCGTGGCGATCGGGAACGTGGTGTTGCCAGCGACGGACACGAAGACTCCGTCCCACGTCAGCATGGCGCCGTAGATGTCCTGGTCGCCAGCCGCGGCCGTCTGCTGGTAAGCGATTGCAAAGCGCTGGCTCGACTTTGGCAGGCCACCGCACGACTTCGAGATCGACGGCCAAGTTTGGTTCGTCGTGTTGGTCTGCACGTAGGTCGGTCCGGCACCGCGCAGGGCGCCTGTCGGTTCGACTTGCCGCGCGTAGATGTCGTGGTCCGTGGCGCTGTAGGCGTATTCCCAGACGACCGTGAAGTAGCACGGGGGCGCCGTTGCATCACCGCCGATGTCGGGGTGGTAGCTGTCGACCGAGCCAGTGCCAATTGCGAACTGGTTGGTGACGAGCACGCCGCTGTTGCCAAGGATGCGGCCCGAGACCTGCCACAGACCAGTCCCGCTGCGCACTTGCGCGACCACCATGAACTCCGCGTAGACGCTGAGGGCAGCGATGCGCGGTCGTTGCCACGACACGGTCGAAGCGTCGATGGTGGTGAGGCCGCCGACAAGAACCATCGGGTTGCCGATCTGCACGCGCTGCACGTAGCAATCCCAGTCGCCGGCGCCGAAGACGCGCGAGAAGACGATGCCCCATACCTGCGCGGTTTCGTCCCAGGCGATGTCTGGATCGCCGACATCGTTGGTGGACGGGTAGACCTGGATCGCGTGGATCCACGGGTCGATCCGCAATGGCAGCGCCGCGCGCGCGACGAAGTCGGCGGGCACGCGGATCGTCACGTAGCCGTTGGCGAACGTGGTCGGGGCGTCGATCCGTTCTCCGTTGGCATCGATCGCGATGGCCGGCGAGTAGCTCACTTCGTCGAATGCACCGCGGAAGAGGACGCCGTGTTCGGTGTTCTCGCCGGCGAGCGCTGTCGTCGCTGCGATGTCGAGCACGAGTTCGCCGCGCGTGGGCAAGCTGTCGAAGATGAACGTTTGCTCGACGCCGCCGCCGGTGATGTCGATGGCTTCGACCAGGTGCTGGTGCCGGTACTCGACGCGGCGGTCACTGCGCACCCGTTCGGGGGTCGAGAGCGTCACCGCGGCGCCGCCGACTGTGGCGCTTGTCAGGCGGAACTCGATCGGCTGCAAGGTGTCGGCGTCCGGCGCTGGCTTGCCAATGAATCGCCAGCCGTTCGCGTCGAAGGCCGCCTTGTAGCTGCCGCCGACTGCCCAGTAGGTGCCATCGGGGGACTCGTCGAAGGCGACGAAGTCGGGGTCGGCCAATTGGCTCGTGATGGCGTTCGCGGCGGCCTGCAGAGCCGCCTTGTCGGGTGCGGCATGCGTTCGCGCGGGTGCCCGGCCCTCCATCGGCGCGACCAGGTCCGTGGCGGTTGGCACGCCGTTCTTGACGGGTGGCGCTTCGAAGGACTTCTCGACGCCCACCGACGGCGGGCGCGGGAGCTTGGGGACAGGTTGTGGCGCCTGAGCGGCGAGGGTGGTGGCGAGGAGGGGCAAGACGGCGATTAGTTTCATGGCAGGTCGGTTGGGGGTGTGCGGGACGCGAGTTGCGGCCCACCAGCTCCAATGCGGGGCCGGGCCAGATGGGACGCGGATTCTTCGGCGGCGCGGACGTGGCGAGCGTCGGGTCGGTTGGTGCGGCGACGTCGGTGCCGGTTCCGACCCGGTTTGAGTGGGTCTTGCCGTTGAGACTCTTTGCGACCGTAGGCTGCAGAGAAAGCCCGGTTTTCTATGGCCGGCGGTACCCCCCTTGCAGTCAAAGCGCGCATGCGAGGTAGTGGGCTTACGACAGGCCTTGGCGTGGGGGTTGCTCTGACGGTTGCCTACTGGGTCGCTGGAGCCCTTGGGCTGAGCCTCGCCCGAGTGCACCCGAGCGCCTCGTCGGTGTGGCCCGCAAGTGGCATTGCCATCGGTGCGATAGTGGTCTTCGGCTACCGGTTCTGGCCGGCGGTCTTCGTCGGCGCCTTCCTCGTCAACGTGGTGGCCCCTGGCAACGTCGCGACGGCGCTCGGCATCGCTCTCGGCAACACACTCGAGTGCCTCGCGGCGGCCTGGCTCACTCACCGATTCGCGGGCGGACTGCGCGCCTTCGAACGACCGAGATCCTTCTTCGCGTTCCTCGTGCACGCAGCGATCGGCAGCACGATGATCAGCGCGACGATTGGCGTTTCGAGCCTCGCCCTGGGCGCGCGGTTGCCGTGGGCTGACTTCGGTCCGGTCTGGGTGACATGGTGGCTCGGCGACGGCATAGGCGCGCTCGTGGTCACCCCCCTGCTCGTTGTCTGGCGGCAATCCAGGGTCCTTTGGACTCGCGCCAGGGTTCTCGAGGCCGGCATTCTGGTCCTCGGCCTGATGCTGGTCAGCTGGATCTCGTTCGGCTCCGCGCCTTGGGGGCACCGTGCCTATCCACTCGCGTTCCTTCCCACGCCGGTCCTGCTGTGGGCCGGGCTGCGTTTCACGGTGCGCGAGGCGGCGATGGCAAACCTGGTTTTGGGCGCGCTGGCGATCGGCTTCACGCTGCGGGGCGACGGCCCCTTCGCCGTGCTGGGCGATCGGGATTCGCTGCTGATGTTGCAGATCTTCCTCGGCTTCATGTCGGGCGTGGCGCTCGCGGTGGCAGTCGTCACACAGGAGAGTCGCACGCACGCGACAGCACTGCTCGAATCGAGGGTAAGTCTCGAGCGCAGGGTCGTGGACCGAACGGCCAGGCTCACGGAAGCGAACGCGGTGTTGGCCGCCGAGATCAGCGAACGCACGCACGCGCAGAAGGCGCTTGCCGAGAGCGAAGCCAGGTTTCGCCATCTGGTGGAATCGGCACCGGACGCGGTGGTGATCGTCGGTGGGGATGGCAGCATTCAGATCGTCAATGCGCAGACGGAGAAGTTCTTCGGTTACGAGCGCAAGGACTTGCTCGGCAAGCCGGTAGAGATCCTCCTGCCGGAGCGCTATCGAGAGTCGCACATCGGTGATCGCGCGAGCTACTCGGCCAATCCGCGCGTGCGCACGATGGGCGAAGGCCGGGAGTTGTTTGGCCGGCGAAGTGACGGGTCCGAGTTTCCGGTCGACGTCAGCCTGAGCCCGTTGCCGGCCGAGCACGGGCAGCTCATTTCGGTCGCCATTCGCGACGTGACGCGGCGGAAGCAAGCAGAAGCAGAGCGGCTCGCCAACGAAAGCCTGCGCAGCCAGGTGGCAGAACTGTCCCGGCGCACGGTGGAGATCGCGACACTCAATCGCATGAGCGACATGCTGCGAGCAGTGATGTCACCGGAGGAGGTCTACCCACTCGTTGCGCCGTTCTTGGAGGAGTTATTCCCCGGCGACGCTGGTACTCTGTATGCCTTTGGCAGCTCTCCCACCTTGCTCGATGTCGTTGCGCGGTGGGGCAAGGCGCCGATCGGCGAACCCGTGATGAAGATCGAGCAGTGTTGGGCGCTGCGTCGCGGCACCGTCTATTGGCTCCAGCATGCCACCCCCGAAACTGCTTGCTTGCATCTCACGGATCGCTCCACCACAGCGTCGCTGTGCATTCCGATGGCGGCCAGGGGCGAGACCCTGGGGCTCTTCCACCTGCACCGCGCACCCGCGAGCGCGGTCGTGCGCCTGGACAGTGGCGCCGCGTCCGCGGAGCGCCTCGACTACTGGCGGAAGCTGGCACAAGCGGCGGCCGAGCAGATCGCCGGCGCGTTGGCCAGTGCCAAGCTACACGCAAAGCTGCGAGCCGAGGCGATCCGAGACCCGCTGACGGGCCTGCTCAATCGGCGGAGCTTCGAAGAATCGCTCGATCACGAAGTGCACCGGGCGACCCGTCGCAAGGCGCAGGTCGGCGTCCTGATGATCGACATCGATCACTTCAAGCTGTTCAACGACCGCTTCGGTCATGCCGCGGGGGACTTCGTGCTCCGACAACTCGCTGGCCTGCTGCTCCAGAGTACACGCCGGGAGGACTTCGTCTGCCGCTTCGGAGGCGAGGAAATCGCTGTCGTGATGGTCGAGTGTACTCGGGTGGACCTGTTGCGGCGCGCGCAGCAGATTCTCGATGGCGCGAGGGGGCTGAGCCTGTCGTACGACGGCCGGCCCTTGGGGTCGATCACCCTGTCCATCGGAGCGGCGGTGTTGCCCGAGCACGGCAGCAGTCCCCAAGAACTGCTCGAGGCCGCCGACGCAGCTCTTTACCGAGCGAAGGGCGAGGGTCGCAACCGCATCGCGCTTGCGAACCGACTCGCCAAGGGAACTGCAGGCAGCGAGCGCAGGTCAGCGGAAGGGTCATGACGTCGAGAAGGTCTGCTCGACGCGGTGGGTGCGCAGGGTTGGCGGCTTCGACGATGTCCCGCAGTTGTGGCAACGTGGTCGTTCTCGTGCGCCATCTGCGTGGCACCGAGCTAGCGGCGCGGCGCGCCTACACCTGATCGCCGCGCGCAAACTTCGCCACCGTCTCCTGATAGCGCTGCTTGCCGGCTTCGACCACGCGCCGGATCTCGCGCGCGTTCGCCTCGCTCGCCTGCCGCAGGTCGGCGATGAGCTTCAGCGAATCGACCTGATAGTCGGTGACCGCGGCCACGAGCTTCTCGACGGACTTGGGATCGATCGTCGAGCCGTAGCCAGCCTTCAGCGCGGCGTGCTCCAAATCACGACCCAGTTCGGCTATGTCCTCGAGCCCCTTGTTGACGCCCTTCTTGAGCGCTTCGTGAGCCTGTGTCGCCTCGTGCAGCCCGTGCTGTGAAGTATAGACCGCGCCGAGGATCGTGAAGACGTGCTTGTTGGTCGTGAAGAACGTCACCGAGCGGCGGTGGACCTGGTCCTTGCGTCGTGCGTTTGCTTAAGCTTCGCGACCAGCGTCTTGCCGACGTCGTAGCCGATGGCGAGGTTCTCGGCGACGTCTTTGAGCAGCTGGAACGAACGGTCCTCCTTCTGGAATGCGTTCTGCGCCTGGTCGCGCGCACGGTGCGCGCGATCGTCATCACTCGCGGCTCGTCGATGTGTCGCACTTCTTCGAGCAACTTGGTCAGTTCGGCCGGCGCGTCCTTCTTC
>JBDSBS010000641.1:0-8933 GCA_039921435.1 Planctomycetota bacterium
GCTCGACATGTACAAGGAGGCGAACACGGGCGACAACTTGCCGGCGCAGATCGAGATCTATGCTGATCAGGGCAGCGCGTATCGGTTCTTGTTCCTGACCAAGGGCGGCGGCTCGGCCAACAAGACGTTCTTGTTCCAGGAGACCAAGGCGCTGCTCAATCCCAAGTCGCTGCTCGCGTGGATCGACAAGGAGACGCGCAAGCTAGGCACCGCGGCGTGTCCGCCGTACCACCTCGCGGTTGTCATCGGCGGCATGTCCGCGGAGTTCACGCTCAAGACCGTCAAGCTTGCGAGCGCGCGCTACCTCGACACGCTGCCGACCACGGGCAATGCGCGCGGCCGCGCGTTCCGCGATCTCGAACTCGAACAGCAGGTGCTCGCGATCACGCAGAAGAACGGCATCGGCGCGCAGTTTGGCGGCAAGTACTTCTGCCACGACGTGCGCGTGATCCGGCTGCCGCGCCACGGTGCGAGCTGTCCGGTCGGCATCGGTGTGTCGTGCAGCGCCGATCGTCAGGTTATGGCCAAGATCACCAAGGACGGCGTGTTCTTGGAACAGCTCGAGACCAACCCGGCGCGCTTCCTGCCCGAGGTCGACGAGGGCAAGCTCGAGGGCGTCGTCAAGATCGACCTCGACCGGCCGATGGCCGAGATCCGCCAGACGCTCGGCAAGTATCCGATACGCACGCGCTTCTCGCTGACGGGGTCGATGGTGGTGGCGCGCGACATCGCGCACGCGCGCATGAAAGAACGGCTCGACGCTGGTGAGCGTCTGCCGCAATACATGAAGGACCATGTCGTCTACTACGCGGGTCCCGCCAAGACGCCGAAGGGCATGGCGTCGGGCTCGTTCGGGCCGACGACGGCGGGGCGCATGGACGCCTACGTCGACGCGTTCCAGGCTGCGGGTGGCAGTTTTGTGATGCTCGCGAAGGGCAACCGCAGCAAGGCCGTGACCGACGCGTGCAAGAAGTACTCGGGCTTCTATCTGGGCTCGATCGGCGGTCCGGCGGCGATCCTCGCGCAGGACTCGATCACCAAGGTCGAGGTGCTCGACTACAAAGACCTCGGCATGGAGTCGGTGTGGAAGATCGCGGTCAGGGACTTCCCTGCGTTCATGGTCGTCGACGACAAGGGCAACGATTTCTTCGCGTGAAGGCCGGCGATTGAGGCAGGCCGATGTCGAGCGTGCGTTGCGTCATCGATGTGCGCCAGTGGTCGCGGCCGCCCCGCGCCGCAATCGCGCCGGCAACCAGATGAACAGTGTGCCGAACACGGTGCACCAGACGGTTCCCGCGACCGCGGTCAGCAGGCCTTGCATCAGACCGAGGCCGACCTTGCCGAGCGTCGACGCGGCGATCGGCGCAGCGCGGACATGCGTGTCGTCGCCGCCGCCGGAGTAGAAGCGGCCGTGGTTCCAGCCCTGGAACTGGCCTGTCGTGTAGGCGAGCGTGTTGGGGATGCCCCAGACGACGAGGCACATGACGAACATCGTGCCGAGCAGCACAGGCCAACGGATGTCGCCCCATGTGCGGCGTAGGCCGATCACCAGCAGCGCGATCGGCATGACGTAGTAGACACCGAACCACATCGCGTGCTTGCTGGCTACGAACTCGAGCCCATATCGGATGAGGCCGATCGCCAGGCCGAGCAGCACGAGACCGCGGATGCGTTGACCGAGTGGGGGCGTTGCCATGGCCGCCATGTGTAGCAGCGGGCGAGGCACGGACAAGGTGAGGCCTCTCGCGGCCGTTGCCATGGCAGCAAACGAGCCCGGGCTTGCGCGTCGCGCGCAGCGTATGCTTGCGACGCGCCGTGATTGCTGCACGTGATCCGGCCTTCCGACCACCAGCAAGCGAACGACCGTGCCGACCGAAACGAAGCAGTACGCCGCTTCTGCGCCCCCCGACCTTGGCGGCGCGTTCCCGCTCTTGGTGCTGCCCGAGCCCACGCTGTTTCCCGGTACGGACCTGCGACGCAGCGTGACTTCGCCGGCGGCGCGCGCGCTCGTGGATGCACTGCCCGCGGCGGCGAGCCCGTTCGTGGTCGTCGCCACCGAAGAGGATCTGCGCTCGGTGGCGCGAGGAATAGAGAACGGGAACGCCGGGCCGATCGCGGTCCTGGCCCGCGTGCGCAGCAGCATGGGCCACCGGTCCGGCAACCACAGCCTTGCTCTCGAGGGTCTGGAGCGAGTGCGGCTCGTGGCCGTGCAAGCTGCTGGCGCGTTTCATACGGTCTCGGTCGCGCGTGCGCCGGAGCGGGCGGCCACCGACAGCGGGGCGCAGTTCGACAAGCTGCGTGCAGTCGGGCGAGCTGTCATCGAGTGCATGCCCGAACTCGCGAGCGCGGTCGGCATGGTGGACGCGGTTCCCGATCCGGGCCGCTTCTGCGACCTGTGTGCCGCAAACCTCGACTTGCCGGCGAACGAACGCGCGACCCTGCTCGTAGCACTCGACGTCGACGAACGCGTGCGCCAGCTGATCACGTTCCTGACCCGCAAGGAACAGGAGCTGCGGCCTGCGTACGCGGAGATCGAGAGCCAAGCGCTGCAGGAGCCGTGGCCGTTCGAGGCCGGCGCCGAGCAGCGGCTGCGGGCCGATGTCGCGTCGCAGCGCCTGGCGAGCACCGAGGCCTTTGACATCCGCCACCTGGCCGAGAAAGGCTTCGTTACGTGGCCGCGGCTGATCGAGCCCGAACTCATCGACGCGTTGCTGGCCGACATCCGCAGCATCCCGAAGTACCCGGGTCACTTCGTCACGACGAACCACCGCAACTCGCAGCCGTTCTGCTACTCGGAGGCAGACTTCGACGCCTACGAGAGCGTCTTCGATCCGTACGTCAACTTCGAGAGCGTGCGCGCGGTGTGCTTCCATCCGAAGATCACGCGCTTCCTGGAGCTCGTGTTCGACGCGCCGCCGCTGGCCTTTCAGCAGCTCTTGTTCCAGCGCAGCAATGGCCACCCGCTGCATCAGGACACGGCCTACGTCTGGGTCGACAAGCCGATGCAGATGTTGGCGACCTGGATCGCGCTCGAGGACGTCGTGCAGGGCCGCGGGGAGTTGACCTACTTCGAAGGCAGTCACCGCATCCCGCATTTCTTGTTCGGCGACGGCAGCAAGCGCTTCAACTATCTGAGCGACAAGCCGGGGCCCGTGGCCCAGCACATCAAGGAACAGGTCGCGGCGAAGGGCTGCAAGAAGCACGATTTCCTGGCCAAGAAGGGCGACGTGTTCGTGTGGGCGGCGGATCTCGTGCACGGCTCGAACAAGCGCACGCGACCCGAAGTCGAGACGCGCCGCTCGTGCGTCACGCACTACTGCCCGATGACGACGCGGCCGTTCTGGTTCCGAACGCTCAAGGAACATCGCGGCCTGTTGCAACACGGGCGGGCCAGCATCGCGAGTTCGCACTACCGGCTGCCCAAGGGGCCCGGCATCGTGCGGCCGGCGTTCTTGCTGCCCGAAGGGCCGGCACCGCACGCAGAGTAGGTCGTGTCGATGTTCGCGTAGCCGCTGGCGGGCGTAGCACGGCATTGGCGAAGTTGGCGCGATGCGTAGACTGTTCGTTCGGTTTGCGATCGTCCCTTGCCGCACAGGAGTCCCGCATGCGTCATTTCACTCTGTCCGTATTCTCGTTGTTGCTGACTCTGCCCGCCCAGAACCAGGGCTTGGTCTCGGTCAACGGCACCCAGTCCTACATCGACGTGCCGTTCGCGCCGTCGCTGGTGCCCACTGGAGGTGTCACGGCCGAGGCCTGGGTCACCTACAACGCCGCGCTCGCGCCAGGTTGGCGGTTTCCCACGGTGTTGCGAATGGATCCGAGCCCGAGCCAGGCGTCGTACTTCCTGCGCATCGAAGCGGGTCAGACGCAGAGCAACCGCCTGCTGTGGTGGGTCAGCACGCCAAACGGCAACTACACGACCAGTTGGGTCTTCACAGCCGGCGCGCTGTCGACTTGGACCCATGTTGCCGGCACCTACGACGGAGCCACGTTGCGGCTGTTCGTCAACGGCGCGCAGGTCGCACAGAGCCCGGGCACGGGGGCGATCCTCAACACCACCGGCACGTTCCGCATCGGCAGCGGCGACCTGACCGTGACCGGCGGGGAGACGTGGAACGGCGAGATCGACGAAGTGCGCGTATGGCCGTTCGCGCGCTCGGCCGCCGCCATCGCGTCGACCATGGGCATGGCCTTGTCGTCGATGCCCGGTGAGGTGTCGACGTGGAACCTCGACGGCAACGCCATCGACTCGTCGGGCAGCAACTCGGGAGCCGCGATTGGGTCGCCGGCGTTCGCAGCGAACAGCCTTTCGCTGCAAGTGGTCGCGTTTCCGGGCGCACTGGCTATCGGCTACGGCAGCGGCTGCGCGACGAACCCGCTCGCTGCCGTCAGTGCACTCGCCAACGTCGGGAACCTTGGGTTCGGCTTCGTCGGCACGCGCGCCCCCGCCGGTCCCGGCGGCTTCTTGCTGCTGTCGGCGGCGAGCTTGCCAGCGCCGTTCCCCATCTTCGGCGTCGACGTGTTCGTCGACATCACCGTTGGTGTGTTGGCGTTCGTTCCCGCGAATGTGCTGGGCACCGGCCAGATTGGCTTTCCGATCCCCAACGACCTCACGCTCGTGAACTTCTCGTTCTACTCGCAGTTCGCCTGGCTCGACGGCAGCTGCGGGAGTGGGTTCTCGGCTTCGAACGCGATGCTGTCGGTGATTGTGTCCTGAACGCGAGGTCGTTCACACGCCGGCGAGCACGTAGCCGACCGCTATGCGGCTCCAGCGCAAGGGGCTTGCGACCGGCAAACAGGTGTTGACGCAACCGCAGGCTCGCTCCTCGCTCGATCGCCCGAGTAGGCGGGCCAGCTCCACTCGTAGCCGTTGCGCCGCTGTGCAAGAGCGCCAGCTCCGGATTGCCGCGCAAGTGCGAGGAACTGTCAACCGATAGGCCACAAATTGACCAAATGTGCGTCCGGTGCTACTCTTGAACACCCAAGGAGCTACAGATGAGCCGCATCTCGATCGACGTCACGCCTGAGGAGCACCAGCGCCTGAAGGCGCTGGCGGCTTTGCAAGGCAAGTCCATCAAGGAGTTCGTGTTGGCCTCCACCCTCGGCACCACTCAGTCGGCGGACGCTCTTGCCGAACTCGAAGCGCTGCTCGATGAGCGAATCGCCGAGACGCGGACCAAGGGGGTCAGCACCCGGACTGTCGCCGATATCTTCCGCCAGGCGCGCAGAGAAGCCGGCCTGACGCCGGATGCGTGACTACGAACTGGCGCTCGGGGCCGAGCGCGACCTCCTCGAGGTCGCACGCTACACGCTCGAGACGTGGGGACCCCGCCAGACAGACCGCTACGAAGCCGCGTTGCTAAAGCACTTCGAGGCGATCGCCGATGGGAGCGCTCACACGCGCCGGCCCCTGCCGCTCCGGCCAGAGCTCTACTCCTCGCGCTGCCAGCATCACTACGTGTTCTCACTCGAGCGGCGAGCAGAGTGCCCCCTTATCCTCGCGGTGTTGCACGAGTCGATGGACCTGATCGCCAGACTTGCACAGCGATTGATGGACGAAGGTCTTGGCAGGAAGCGATCGTTCGAGTGAACCACTCCGGACTTTGACGCGGCGGTTCTTAGGTTGGCCAAGCGCGCGTGAGCTACGTGGTCGCCACCCCGCCGCGTCAGCGTCGCATGGTCTGCAAGCGCTCGCGCATGCGGGACAGCATTGCCTTGTGGTAGTCGCCCTTCGCCTCGCGCTCAGCGAGGAACGCTTCTGCCGCGGTGTTGTCGCCAAGGCACAACAAGCCAAAGGCCGCACCGACGCGTACGTCGAGCGCTTCTTCTCCATCCTGCAGACGTTCGGCGAGCTTGCTCGCGCTGGCCTGGTCACGCAGCAGACCTAGCGACCTCGTCGCGGCGGCGCGCAGTTCGAGGTCTGGCAGCAGCAGCCGTGCCCGCAGGTGGGGGATGGCTTCTTCGGCACCAATCTCGCCCAGAGTGCGCATGGCGTCCGACGCGGTCATCGGATCGCCGAGCAGCGGCAGCGTGGCGGCGGCGGCAGGATGCGATGGCGGGCCGATCTCGGCGAGCGTCTGCAGCGCCATCGTGCGCAGGTACGGTTCGCTGGCGGTGAGCGTGCGCGTCAACAGCGGCACGGCGAGTTTGCCCGAACGTGTGACCACGTAGCGCGCATCGTCGACTGGGCGCAGCTGCGTGCCTTCGGTCGTGATCAGGTGCGTGGCGAAGCGCGCTTCGAGTTGGGTTGCATCGGGCGGGGCAACGTTGCTGCGCGAGCCCTCGCCGCGTTCGCGCCACGCCGCAGCGAGTTCGCGCAGCTTGCCCTGCAGTTCGAGGTAGGTCGGTGCCTCGGTCAGCTCGAGCGAACGTTCGCGGCAGACGGCAATCGCCATCGAGCCGGCCTGTTGCGCCGTCGCTTCCTGGTCCATCGCCGCGTCGAGCCACGCGATCCCCGTGTCGTTGCCGAGTCGCTGCAGCGCGTCGGCAACCCACAGCACGGCGTCGGGGTCGAGTTCGTATTTGAGGCGCAGCAGCAGCGGTAGCTGCAGAACGGACTGTCCCGACTGGCCGCACAACCACGCGGCGCGCCGCCGGGTGGCGACGTTCTCGTGCGTGAGCGCCGGTTCGAGTGCCCACCACGCGATTGGGTTCTCGAGCAGCGATCGTTCGGCACGGCTCGCGGTGCGCGGATCCGTTTCGACGAGCTGCAGCGAGATGTCGCCGAGCTCGCGCAGTTCGCGCTGCTCGGCTTCGGTTGGCTTGGGCCAAGACGCGGCGAGCGTCTTCAGTGTTGGTAAGAACGGCTGCAGCTGCAGCGGCGGCAGGCTCGGCAGTGCGGGAGTCGAGGGCTCCTGCACGCCGCCGCAGCTGCCGAACACAGCCAACAGAACGAGGTGCGCACAGGGCTTCATCGCAGCTCCACGCGCCGTTCTTCGAGCAGCGTGCTCCTGGGGTCGTCGTCGCCGCAGTACGGCGTCAAGCGGTACCACAGCCGGGCCTCGACCGCGATCGCGTCGGCGAGCATCGGCACACGCACAACCTTGGTGGCTCCGGCTGGCAGTTGCGTGTTCTCGCCCGAGGCGTTGCCGGGATTGATAGGCTCCGCCTCGTCGCGGTAGGGCATCCGGAAGCGATAGGCGCGTTGCCATTCGCCGGCACCGCTGGCAGTCACGAAGCGATAGAGCATGTCGACCGCGCGGTGGCGTTCTTCGGTCGGGAAGTTGTGCCCCGTGTTGGTGTTCTGCAGTGACAAGACGAGTTCGATTCCATCGCGAACGACGAGGAACTTGCCGGCCGTGCGCAGGTACTCCTTGTCGTGGCACCCGGTGAAGACGTGGCCTCTGCCCATGCGCGCACTCTTGTCGGCGCGAACACGCTGCACCTCGGGCATGTGGCACGACGAACAATCGGTGCCGAGCGCCGCGTAGTGGCTCGCGCGCCACTGGTCGGTCGTGAAGTGCTGGTTGTGGCACGACGCACACGCCTCGACGGCGAAAAACGCTTCGCTGCGCTTGGGTTTGCACGGCACCTCCGGACGATCGTTGCGGGCGACGATGCCGCCGTCGGGGCCAAGGTGGCAGGAGATGCAGCTGACGCCTTCGTCGAAGTGTGTGCGGCGCGGCAGCGTGCGCTTGCCAAACCCTGTGACTGCGAGCGGACGCGGCAGGTGGCAGTCCATGCACTCTTCCTTGCGGAAGTCGTCGCTGAGTGCCTTCACCTCGGGGTTGGTGAACGCGATCTGGTGGTGCGAGCCGAGCCACTCGGCGTAGACGCCTTCGTGGCAGGCCTTGCACTGGGCTGAGGACTCCCAACGCACAGTGCTGTTGGTCTGCGAGTGGCCGCTGCCGCCGCTCGATAGGAAAGCTGTGATGCCGCCGAGCGTGGCGAGCAGCGTGGCGACGATGCTGAGGCGCGTGCGGAGCTTCATTGGGAAGTGGTGGTCGGGGCAGTTGCGCGCTGCCAGGGCAGCAGACGCGGCGGCCGTTGCAGGGACAGAGCGACGATCGTGCCGATAGGCACGGTCCGAGCCGCGCTGGCCTGCAGGATCTGGTCGCCGAACGCGATGCGGAGACGTACGCCGGATTCGTCAGGCATGCTCGTGAGGATGCGACCGCGCGGTGTACGTTCCAACGCGCCGTCGACGGCAGATGCCGCGACGTCGCCAGGCAGCAGCACGAGGCGCAGGTCGCCGACTTCGCCCGGTGGGCGATCGAAGGTGCCGAACGCGGTCTCGACGCGTGTGCCAGAAGCCGCCGTCGTCGGCAGACACGCGGCGCCGAGCAGGAACGCGGCGGTGAACGCGGTCTGCGGTTGCTGCAGGAGCTGCGTGGCGGGTCCCTGTTCGACGAGCTGGCCTTCGTGCAGCACGACGATGTCGGTAGCGAGTGCGAGCGCTTCGTCGCGGTCGTGCGTGACGAGGATCGTCGTCAGGCCGCGTTCGTCGCAGAGCGTGCGCAGCAAGAGCACGAGGGAATCGCGCTGGTGCACGTCGACCGATCGCAGTGGTTCGTCGAGCAGCAGCACGGCGGGCGCGGGGGCCAGGGCGCGCAGCAGACCGAGGCGCTGTGCCTCGCCGCCCGAGAGCGCGCCGGGCTTCTTGTTGGCGTAGTCGCCCAGGCCCGCGCGCTGCAGCAGGCCGCGTGCTTCGTCTCGCGACAGCCCCGGCGCCGCAAAGGTCAGGTGCTGCAACACAGTCATGTGCGACCACAGGGCGCCGTCCTGGAATACCAGGCCGAGGCCACGTCGGTCGGGTGGCACGTTCGTCGCAGCGTCGGCGACGCACTGCGTGCCGATGCGGATCGAGCCGGCGGCGGGCCGCTCGAGGCCCGCAATGCATCGCAGCAGCGTTGTCTTGCCCGAGCCCGAGGCGCCGACGATGGCGAGGCTGCCGCCAGCCGGCACGTCGAACGACAGCGGGCCCAACTGGAAGC
>JBDSBS010000642.1:0-2570 GCA_039921435.1 Planctomycetota bacterium
CGCGCGGGCAGCCGCGAGCAGCAGCGTGCGCGAGGCTTCTGGCATGCCGTCGCCACGCAGCAAGAAGACGCCGCCGGGTCGCTGTCGCCACGCCGCCCACGGGCCCTTCTCGAGCAGGCTTGCGAGCTGTCCCTGCATCTCGTCGAGGTAATCCTGCGCATGCTCGTTGAGAACGACCACGTCGGCGGTGAGCCCCATGAGGCGCCAGTACTCCTGCGCGCGCAGCACCTGGAGCACGAGCGCCTCGTTGTCGCTCTGCACGACGCGCACAACAAGAATGGGCAGGTCGCCCGAGATCCCGTGCATCCAGAGACCCGACTGGCCCAGCGTGTTCTGCGCCATGGATGTCGGCGATGCGCGCAGTGTCGTATCGGTCCACAGCACGTGTGAGGCGAGCCGTTCGTAGATCTGTGCTTCGTCGGACGAGATGCCGAGGTGGCGCAGCCGCATGCGGGTCTGCGTCGTCGCGAGCGTGAACGTGCGCGCTGCCGAGGTCGGGTCGTCGTACTTCTCGGCGAGGGCGATCGCGGCCGCGCGGCTCGTGGCGACACCGGTCGCAAAGGCCAGCCGCACCTTGCCGCCCGGTGCTATGCGCACGCGGCGGCGCAGGCTCAGGATCGGATCGAGCACGGCACCCGTGGTGCCCGACAGCGCTCGGCCATCAAGGGTGACTGGGTTCTCGGCCGTACGGCCCCGGCCGAAGAAGCGTTGCCGATCCGTCTCCCACTCGATGGCGCCGTGCACGCCGGTCTCAGCGCTCAGCACATGCACGGCCCACAGTGTCGGTTCATCGGGCCCGCGCGGGCGGCGGCCACACAGCAGGGCCGAACACTCGGGCCGGTACTCGGTTTCGAGGAACAGCTTCTGGAACGCCGGATGGGCCAAGTCGTCGCCGGGCGGTGCGAGCACGATCTCCACCAGACTCGTGACTTCGATCTCTCGCAGCACTTCGGAATGGTTGACGAGCGAGATCCGGCGCACCTCGACGTCGTCCTCGGGCGACACCGCGATCTCGAGGCGGGTCTCGATGCCATCGTCGCGGCGCACGAACAGAGCCTCGTCGGCGCGGAAGGTCACTTCGTAGTGCTCGGGTTCGCGGCACAGCGGCTGGTAGGCCGCCGACCACGAGTGCCCGCTGCGCACGTCGCGCAGATACACGAACTGGCTGCCCGGATCGCAGGTGGGGTCGGCGCGCTGCCGGGTCACCGCGTGCGAACGCCACGTGCTGCTGCCGCCGCCGGCATTGGTAACGACCGTGATGTATTGGCCGTTCGACAGGAAGTGGGCGCTCGGATGGTGTGTGTGCGGCGAGCGGAACCGTCGCGGTGACGCCGCGAACACCAGTGGCTCGCTGCGCGTGGGTTCTTCCGGCCGCGGTCGGATGACCGGCACGAAACGTGGCACGCGCTCCTGCAGCAGCGGCTCGGTGGCCCGCACGCGCGGATCCGAATGGAATCGGCGCACCATCGGGGCACCGAGGCAGGCGTTGGCGAGAGCGACCAGGCTCATGCCCTGGTGATGCGCGAACCAGGCATGCACGCTGTGCAAACGAGCGGGATCGCGCAGAGGTTCGCCGTCTTGGGCCACGACCTTACGCGGCGTGTAGTCGAGCGCCTCGACGAAGCCGAAACGGTCTTCGGCGCCTTCGCGGGCCAAGTGGCGGAAGTTCGCGGCTGCCGCCGCTGGATCCACGAGTGCGGCCAGCGCCGTCGCATAGGGGGCAATGACCAGGTCCTCGGTCAGCCCGCGCTTCAAGCCGAGACCGGGCACGCCGAAGGCCTTGTAGCTGTAGTCGCCGTGCGGACCCATCACGTCGTAGGCGGACTCGGAGATGCCCCACGGCACACGTTGGCGCCGCCCGTAGCGGATCTGGGCGCGCACGGCCTCGTTGCAACTGTTCTCGAGCAGGGTCTCGGGGAGGCTGCGCAGCAGCAGCAGCGGCATCAGGTACTCGAACATCGAGCCGCTCCACGACACCAGCGTGGTACAGCCTTCGACGTTCACGAGGGCGCGCGAGAGTCGGAACCAATGCGCCTGCGGCACCTCGCCGCGGGCGATCGCCAGGAAGCTCGCCAACCGGGCTTCCGACGCCAGCAGGTCGTAGTGCGAGATGTCGAGGCGCCCCGGCCCTTCGGCGTCCGCGAGGCGAAAACCGGTCGCGAAGACGCCGCGCTTCTTGTCGAGCAGGAACTGCCAGTGCATGGCATCGGCGAGATCGTCGCTGCGGCGAGCGAGGTCCTGCAGGTGCAAGCGAAGCGCGTCGGGTCGCTTCGTGTGGCCAGGGAGCTGCAGCAGGGCGGCGATCAGTGATTGGCCCCAGCCGGCGACTTCATCAGCGGCGCGGCCGGTTGGCGCAATCGCGGCCACCTGCTCGAGTGCCATGCGCAGCGGTTCGATGTGTTGCTGCGCGGCTTCGCTGCGCGTGCCGTCCGGCCAATCGCGCGCCAGCGTGTCGCACAGTGCCGTCGACTCCCGTCGCACGGAGTCGCAGCTCGCGCGCAGCGGCGGCGTCGCGTCTGCCCCACGATCGAGCCGTGCCGTGGCCTCGGAGAGCACACCCGCCGTATCGG
>JBDSBS010000643.1:0-4074 GCA_039921435.1 Planctomycetota bacterium
CGGGCAGCAGCTCGTCCAGGGCGCGTTCCCACCAACGCGAGGCCAGCAGCTCGGCGATGCGTTCCGCCCCGAACCGGTAGCCGATCACCCGCCCTGGGTTCCCCATGACGAGCGCGTAGGGAGGCACGTCGCGCGACACGATGGCGCCGGCGCCAATCACCGCGCCGTGGCCGATCGAGCGGACGTGGGGAAGCACGACCGCATGGTGCCCGATCCAGACGTCGCTGCCGATCTCGAGTGGCTTCGACACGACGGGGTTCTCGCGGACGAAGCCCATGTCGGGATGGAAGAACACGCCGCACGTCGAGGTCGTGGTCATCGGATGGTTGTGCGTCACGGTGCGCGCAGTGTCGGCGATCGAGCAGTAGCGGCCGACCGTCGTCTTCTTGTCGAGGTGGAACGGAAGGAACCAGCCGCCATGCGTGTAGAGGCCGACGTCGACCTCGAACTGGCGGCGGAAGATGCGCCGCAGGGTGATCGAGAAGAGCGCTCCGCCCTCGATCTTGTAGAGCAGCCAGCGCCAGGCACCCTGAAGCCGCCACGACGAGATCCAGTAGACTCGGTAGATCAGTTCGCTGAGCAGGGGCACCGTGCGAGGCCGCAGACGGCGCGGTAGCTTGCCGGATCGGCGGGCACGTTGCGCGGTGGCGGAGAGCGAGGTCATCGGCAGCGGTCCAGGTAGCGTCCAGGCAGCGTCCAGGCAGCGGGTCCAGGCAACGGTCCCAGGCAGCGGCCGGACTTCAGAGGGTCTGGGTGATCACTTGGCTCAGGAACGCGGCCAACCGGTCACAGAGTTTGCGTCGCTCCCAGTTGGCAAACGCCTCGGCCGACAAGGAGCCACGGTACTCGCCGCGCCGCCAGTTGCGATGCAACTCCTCGAGGCGATCGGCTATTTCCTCTTCGATGCAAGGCTTGCACAGCAGGCTTCGCGGCGAGCGCGCGACCAGCTCGCGAGCGTCGCCCTCGGGAAGGGCAGCCAGGATCGGCCGGCCCGTGGCCAGGTACTCGTAGGTCTTGCCGGGCACGATGCGCGAACGGTGTCCATCGCGCAGTCCATGCAGGGTCAGGAACAGGGCATCGGCCGCTCGGATGGCGGCAATCAACTGGGAGTGACTCTGGTAGTCGCGCAGCTCGACGCGGTCGGCCATGCCCGAATCGCGCACGCACCGCTGCAGCGCGGCGTCGATGGTGCCGATCGCCGTGAACCTCAGCGCGGCGGCGGCCGGCGCCTTGCGCTCGCGTAGCCGTCGCATGGCGCCGAGCAGGTGTTGCGGCGTTCGGCCGCTCGGTTCGATCGGCTCGGGCGCGTAGCGCATCCAGCCGAACACGCGGCGCGCAAGGCGTTCCTGCTGGTAGAGCTCGCTGCAGAGGAACGTGCCGCCGTAGACAAGGGTCAGCGTGTCGCCGGGCGGGATCTCGCGCGGGGGGCCAGCGAAGTCGTCGCGGTCCCAGCCGTTCGGGATCAAGACCACGCGGTCGGCCGACGATCGCGGCAGGCAGCGTCGGAACAGGGTTTCGCACTCGGGCGTGTTGGCGATGACGCCGTCGGCGCGGCGCAGCATCGCCCGCATCTGCCGCCATTCGCGCCGCCAACGCAACCAGCTGCGGTAGTTCTGCACGCCGTCGAAGGCCCAGGGATCGCGCAGGTCGGCGACCACCGGGATGTCGTGGCGATCGCCGAGCGTGGCGGCAACGCGCCAGAGTTCGAACGGGGACATGGTGACCAGCACGACCTCGGGCCGATGCCGTCTGATCGCCGCATCTCCCGCGGTGACCAGCGCCGCGAGCACGCTCGACAGCCCGGTCGCGCCCGATGTGCCGGCTGGCGCCGCGCGCACGACTTCGCAGCCGCGTTCGATCGCCTCGAGGCCAGTCGCATCGGCGGGGTCGAAGCGACCGCGCGCACCGGCTGCGGACCTCGTCACGACGACTACCTCATGACCCGACGCCGGCAGGTGCCGCGCGAAGGAGATCGGCCGTTGTGCGCCCGGGCCGCCGTCAGGTGGGAAGTAGTAGGCGAGGAGTAGGACCCGCATGCGCCGGCAGTGTGCGCCCTCGACTGCCCGTTGCCAGTGGTTGTGTCGGCCGTTCTGGCTGTCACCGCCGAGTTGCACGACCGGGGCGAGACTCGGGGGGTGCCGCTCGTGGCGTTGGCGTTGAGCGACGTCGCGGAAGAAGCCGTCGGCGTCCTCGATGTCCATCTTGCGGTAGGTCCGCGATCAGCGCGCGAACCAGCAGTTGGCGAACGGCTGCTTCGCTGCGTCCGATCGATTCGGCGGCCGGTGTGAACCCTCACCGCGCTCATGCCGAAGACCTCTACCGGCGCGTCGTGAAGAGTCTCGACGCGGACGTGCAGCAGCAGCCTATCGCGTTCGGTGAGGGGGTTCCGTTCGATGCGATCAGCGACTTCTGTCAACACGATGGGTTGCAGTTGCGGCTCGTCGCGCTGCCGCCAGCAGCCAAGACCGTGGAGAGCGCCCCGTCGGCGGAGTACGCAGCCGAATGCAAGCGCGACCGCTCACGAAAACTGTTCGGCGGACATCCCACCGCCGCGCGGTGTCCTCAGCGCCGCTGGCCTGCCGGACGCGGATTCGGCGCCGCGGCGGGGCACATCCCTGGCGCTCGGTATGCCGGACGCCAGCAACTTCGCGAACTCCTGCACCGGCACCGGCGGGCTGAAGTAGTGACCCTGCGCCTCGTCACATTGGTGGGCTTGCAGGAACTGTAGCTCGCCCAGCGATTCGACGCCCTCCGCCACAGTCCGTAGCTTCAGGCTGCGTGCCATGCCGATCACCGCGGTCACGATGGTCGCGTCGTCGCATGCAGCGGCAATCTGGCGGACGAAGGACTGGTCGATCTTCAGTGCATCGATCGGAAACTTGCGCAGGTAGCCGAGGCTCGAGTAGCCGGTGCCGAAGTCGTCGATAGCGACCTTGACGCCACGATCGCGGAGTGTCTGGAGGATGGATGCTGCGGACTCGGCGCGCTTCATGAGCACACTCTCGGTCAATTCGATCTCGAGCGATGCCGGATCGAGGCCCGTTTCATCCAGGATGCAGAAGAGGCCCGGCAGGAAGCCATCGTTCCAGAACTCCAGCGCGGACACGTTGACCGCCATCGTTGTCGCCGGAAGCCCGGCCTTCACCCACGCACCGGCCTGCTCGCATGCCTTGCGCAGAACCCAGTTGCCGATGCGCACGATGAGGCCACAATCCTCTGCGACTGGAATGAACTGCGCCGGCGGGATCGCGCCGCGCCCCGGATGGGTCCACCGGATCAGCGCTTCAGCGCCCGTGATCGCGCCTGAGCACAAGTCCACCTTCGGTTGAAAGTGCAGCGTGAACTCCTGCCGCTCCAACGCGCGCCGCAGCGCCACCTCCATCGATTGGCGCTCGACGGCGCGGACGTTCATCGCCGGTTTGAAGAAGCGATAGCCCTGCCGTCCGTCCTCCTTGGCCCGGTACATCGCGGTGTCCGCATTCCTGATCAGCGTCTCCGCATGATCGCCATCGTCGGGATACACGCTCACGCCGATGCTGGTGGTGACGTGCAGGTCGTGCTGGTTGATCGAATGCGGCTCGGCGACGGCCTGCAGCATCCTTCGCGCCGCGATGGCGGCGTCTTCCGCGCGCTCCACCTCGGACAGCAGCACGACGAACTCGTCGCCCCCTTGCCGGCTGACGGTGTCGGCGTCACGCACGCAATCCAACAGTCGCTTGGCAATGGACTGCAGCAGCTTGTCGCCCACCGGATGCCCGAGCGAATCATTGATGTGCTTGAACCCGTCCAGATCCAGGAACAGCATCGCGACGTGTTTGGTGTGCCGATGTGCCAGGGCAATCGCAATGGCAGTGCGATCGTTCAGCAGCACTCGATTGGGCAGGCCGGTCAGGAAGTCGTGCTCTGCCGAATGGGTCATTTGCAGCATCATCGATCGAGCAACGCTGACGTCGCGGAACACGATGACAGCTCCAGTGACCCGCCCATCCCGGTCGTGAATCGGTGCGACCGAATCCTCGATCGGGATCTCCTGCCCGTTGCGATGGATGAGACGGCAGTTGGCCGGCAAGCGCA
>JBDSBS010000644.1:0-4010 GCA_039921435.1 Planctomycetota bacterium
TGTGCCGGCGAGCAATGGGAAGAACGCGAGGTCACGATCGTGCCGGGCGCGGTCGTCTCCCTGCGCCTCGTGCTCGACTCGGTGGCGCCCGAAACGGTGACGAACTGTCTGGAGCTGCAACCGACGCGTGCCTTCGCCAAGGGATCGACCGGAACGCACGGGCGCCACTTCCGCGACGAGGGGCTGTGGATCTACGAGGTGTTGCCGCGCGGCTTCCATTGGCCCGAGGAGAAGGTCACCGAGTTGCTCGCCCTGCTGCGCGCGCGCGCGGGGTTTCGCGACGTGATCGGGCAACGTGGGGTGACCTGGGCCGGCATCACCGTGCAGTTGCGCGGTTGCATCGAGAGCATGGGCGGCTTCCTGCTCGAGCCGCGGTTGCTCGAAGACGTCGTCGGCCTGTCACTTCAGCTCGATCTGCGGCTCGTTGCCGAGTAGTGACAGCGCTGGAAGTACCAGCTTACGAGTGTCGTTTGCCAACCGCGTGACCTGCGTGGTCCGCGCTCTCCCTCGGTCGTGACAGATCGACGAGCCGACGTCGCCCGCGTGCCCGGAAGGCGCGGATCGCGACGAGGTAGCGCCAGACGTCACGAGCGATGCGCACCGTCGACTGTTTGTCGAGGCGCCGAACGAACTGGCTCGGCACTTCGACGATGCGCAGGCCCGCCTCGTGGGCGAGCACCATGATCTCCGAATCCCAGAACCAGGCCTTGTCGCGCGTCTGCTTGGCGATGGGCACGATCTTCTCGCGCAGGAAGAACTTGAAGCCGGTCTCCGGGTCGCGGAACGGCACGTGGAACATCATGCGGAACAGCCGGCGGTACCCACTGCTCAAGAAGCCGCGCAACAGGTTGATCGGCCGCCAGCCGGGAGCGTAGTTGCGGAAGGCCGTCGCGCCGTCGGCGCCCCTGTCGATGGCGGCGAGCACGGCGGGCAGGAAGTTGCAGTGCACCTCGAGATCGATGTCGAGGAATCCGACGATGCGCCCCGTAGCCAGCAGGAAGCCCTCCGTGACCGTGCCGCCGCGGCCGACGTTCTTCTCGTGGAAAACGGCGCGCCGGTTGTCGTGCCCGGCGACGAGCTCGCGCACGATCTCGGCCGTACGGTCGCGGCTGCAATCCTCGACGAAGATCAGCTCGTAGGTGCGGCGAGTCGCGTCGAGGGTCTCGCACAGTTGGCGAACGGAATCGGCGAGGTGGCCCTCTTCCTGGTAACAGGCGATCACGACGGAAACGTCGGGCGCCCTGGCTGCGGTTCCCGGACTCACGGCGCGATTCTCACCTTATAGACGCTCATGCCGGTGAAGTGCTTGGCTTCGAGCACCATGACATGGGGGTGTTTGAGCAGGTCTTCGACCGAACCGTCGACGGTACGGTGTGGGTGCCAGTGGTCGCGCACAAGATAGCACACATCGTCTCGTCCGCGCTCCGGCATTGAGAGCTTTGTGGGATCGCCTGAGCAGCGATAGATGCGCAGCGCCGCGCTGTCGAGCAGTCGCTGGTTGTCCGCCGCGAACGTGGTGAATATGCGTTCGGCATAGTCGCCGAGCCAGGTCGACACGCGCGACCTCAGGGTGTCGCCGAGTTTGGCCGGGTCGGCGGCCGGCGACAGGTTCTTGACGTCCTGGATGCGCGCATCGTAGTAGGACAGCGGGCGCGGATTGGGCGTCGAAGTGAACACGGGGCGGCCACTGGCGCCGCCATGGATCTCAGAGCCCAGGTAGGTCGCGGCCGCGCGCCAGTCCGAGTTCGGCTTGTACACGGTCCAGCGATCGTCCTGGTAGCTATAGAGGGCGACCAGCGAGGCAGCGGCCAGCAGCAACACGCACAGGCCGGCGATGGGGTGCGCGAGCCGCGGCAGCGCGGCGAGGCCGCTGCCCGCCAACAGGAAGACGAACGGCAGGGCCGGCAACACGCTGCGCTCGAGGTAGGTGCGTTCGAATCCGAGGGCTGCCACGACCATGAGAAAAACAGGCAGCGTCAGCAGAGCGATTGGCACGAGGAAACCGCGCGGGTGCAGTCGACGCACGAACCACAGTCGGCCGAGGCCGATCATCGCGAGCAGCGCGCCGAGGCCCTGCTGTGCGTAGGCGGCGACGTGCTCGACCCTGTGGTCGCCGACGATCAGCGTGTGGCCGCACCAACACCAGTCCAACATGAACCGGAACAGCTCCATCGGCGTGAGGGCGCGCAGGTAGTCCTGCGACGTCTCGAGGTGTCCGACGGCGCGTTTGATTGCGACGAAGGCGCCGAGCAGCAGGATGCCGATGCCGTGCCACAGCATGATGCGTCGGGCCGGTGCCGTGAAGCCGCGTGCAACCAGCGGGGCGAGCGTTCCCAGCAGCGCGACGTACACCGCGAGGTAGTAGTGCAGTGACAGCATCACTGCGAGGTTGGCCAGGTGCAGCGGAGCGAGCCACCATCGACGCGGCGAGTCGGCGAGCAGCCGATCGAACGTGCCGATCGCCAGCAGCGTGCTGGCGACCATGGGCGCATACAGGCGGGCTTCTGCCGAGTACCAGATGTGCACAGGCGAGAGGCAGAGCAGGAGCGCGGCCCACAGAGCTGCCTTGCGGCCGGCCAGCCGTTCTCCGCACCAGTACAGCAGAGGGATCGAAGCTAGCCCGGCCAACAGCGGCGGCAGCCGCATCGACCACTCGCTGTCGCCGAAGGCCGCGTTCCAGAAGTGCATGAACACGACGTAGAGCGGCGGATGTACATCGACATAGAGCGTCGCCAGCAGCTGCGGCCAGGTGCCGATGCGCTGGTGCGACATGCAGGCTTCGTCGAACCAGATGCTGCGGCCGAGCAAGGGCAAGCGCAGCAGCAGCGCCAGCAGAACGAACGCCAACACGCACCATCGCGCACGCCTGTGTGCGAGGTCGTCGACCGAGTCGGCGGCCGCTGGGGGAGTAGGAGGCGATTCCATTCCAATTTGGCGCAGCAGACTAGCCGCAGCGAGGTTGGTCTGCCTGCCTCGCTCGACGAGAAACTGCGGGAGCAGCATGACATCGGCGGTTCGGTGTCCCGGACAACAGCTTTGTTGCGCGCTCACAAGCCGAGTGCCCAACGCACCCAGGCCGAGTAGCCGTGGTCGAAGCGGAACGTCAGCAGGCGGCGGGCGCGGTGGCTCGGCACGAAGTGCTGGCCGTCGAGCAGAACCCCGGCCTCGAGCAGCACAGGGAAGTCGAGTGCGAGGTCGTGAATTGTCGGCAGTGCTAGGTCCGTCATCACGAACCGATCGGGGGCCCATTGGGCGGGCTTGATCAGGCTGTCTGGCACGGCTACGCCGAGGGCGCGGTCGCCGCCGAAGAACTGCAGCAGGTCGATCGTGCCGTGGTCTGCATCAGCGGCCCCGTGGTCGAGGAAGACGCCAGCGAAGTAGCCCGTGGCGGTGAAGATCGTCAGCCGGAACCACGCCGGCTTGCCCGGGTGCGTGACGAGGTCGCTCGTTGGCGTGTGTTCGGACTCGCCGTGCATCTTCTTGGCGCGCAGGCGCGCGGACGAGAGGTCGAGCCCACCCCCGTCGTCGCCTTCGACCACCAGTTCGGGCAGTGTCGACTGTTGTGAGCTGCGCACCAACGCGGTGGCGTCGGCGAACCACCACGTGGATCCGCCCGGCAACTCTACCGGCGGCTCGCCCGGCGCATCGAGGTAGCAAGCCCCCGGCAGCTCGACGATCGGTCGCAGTGCGTAGAGCGCCGTGGACTCGCGGCGGAACGGCGGCTGCAGCAAACGATCGACACCGAAATGGAACTGCATGCTCGTCAGCGTGCGGTTCATGTGCGGCAAGCCCGCGACGAACATCGGCGCCTTCGCCCCGTCTCCGGCTTCGCGCAGCAGGGCGCGGTGCATGGCAGCGGATTCGCGATCGGCCCGCAGCTGTTCGCTGCGCACGGCGACGAACGGCAATGCCCAAGCGAGCAGCACGAGCCCGGCCGTCCACCGACCCTGGCTCGCCAAGAGCCCGGCGAGTGCGACGGATGGCAGGTAGTAGTAGCGCAGGTTGTGCGG
>JBDSBS010000645.1:0-2875 GCA_039921435.1 Planctomycetota bacterium
AGCAACAAACCAAGCAAACACGGCCGCGGCACGCTGTTTTTGTTCGATGAACCGACCACCGGCCTGCACTTCGACGACATCGCCAAGCTGATGCGCTCGTTCCGCAAGTTGCTCGACGCCGGCCATTCGCTGATCGTGATCGAGCACAACCTCGACGTGATCCGCGCCGCCGACTGGCTGATCGACCTCGGCCCGGAAGGCGGCGAAGGTGGCGGCCACGTCGTCGCGACCGGTACGCCCGAAGACGTGCGCCGCCATCCGACCTCGCACACCGGCAAGGCGCTCGCCGCCTACGACACCGCGCTCGGCCGCGACGGCCATGCGGTCGAGGAGGCGCTGCCGCTGCCGTACCGGGTCAAGCCCGCGCGGCCCTTGCGGGCGCCCGCCGACGAGACGATCCGCATCGTCAACGCGCGCGAGCACAACCTGCGCGGACCGGGCGCCGACGCGCCGGACGGATCCGGGCGTTCCCGGTCGGCAACGGACCGTTCCACGGCCGGGCTCAGCGTCAGCATTCCGCGCGGCAAGTTCAGCGTGATCACCGGCGTTTCCGGCTCCGGCAAGTCGACGCTGGCGTTCGACATCCTGTTCAACGAAGGCCAGCGGCGCTATCTCGAATCGCTGAACGCCTACGCTCGATCCATCGTCCAGCCGGCGGGGCGGCCCGAGGTCGACGCGGTCTACGGCATCCCGCCGACGGTCGCGATCGAGCAGCGCCTGTCGCGCGGCGGCAGGAAGAGCACGGTCGCGACGACCACCGAGGTCTGGCACTTCCTGCGCCTGCTCTACGTCAAGCTCGGCCTGCAGCACTGCACGAAGGACGGCACGCCGGTCAGGCCGCAGAGCGCCGAGAGCATCGCCGCGCAGATCCTGCGCGACCACAAGGGCGAGCACGTCGGCCTGCTGGCGCCGCTGGTCGTCAACCGCAAGGGCGTCTACACCGACCTCGCGAAATGGGCGAAGACGCGCGGTCACACGCACCTGCGCGTCGACGGCGACTTCATCAAGGTCGATCCGTGGCCGCGCCTCGACCGCTTCAAGGAGCACACGCTCGAACTGCCGGTCGGTGACCTCGTCGTCGATGCCGCGAACGAGGCCGAGCTGCGCGCGATGCTGACGAAAGCGCTCGACGTCGGCAAGGGCGTGATGCACCTGCTCAGTCCGCTGCGCGGCTTGCGCGGCGCGATGCTCGCCGGCACGCCGACGCGCAGCGTCGGCGCGGTCAAGGTGTTCTCGACGAAACGTGCGTGCCCGACCTGCGGCACCAGCTATCCCGAGCTCGACCCGCGGATGTTCAGCTACAACAGCAAGCACGGCTGGTGCAGCGGCTGCGTCGGCACCGGCCTGGCGCTGACGCGCGAACAGCGCAAGGCCTACGACGACTCGGTCCGCGACGACGACAACAAGGGCCGCGAGCAGAGTTTCCCGGCCGAGGAGGCCGAGGTCGAAGGCCTCGTCGACGAGCCGTGCGGCGTCTGCGCCGGCACGCGCCTGAACGCGGCGTCGCGCGGCGTCACGTTCGAGGGTCATTCGATCGCCGCGATCGCCCAATGGTCGGTCGGCGATGCGCGGCAGTGGGTCGAAGGACTGGCGCTGCTCGGCCGCGACGCGGAGATCGCGCGCGACGTCGTCACCGAGATCCGGAGCCGGCTCGAGTTCCTCGAGGAGGTCGGCCTCGGCTACCTGACGCTGGACCGCGCCGCGCCGACGCTATCCGGCGGCGAGGCCCAGCGCATCCGCCTCGCCGCGCAGCTCGGCAGCAACCTGCAGGGCGTCTGCTACGTGCTCGACGAGCCGACGATCTCACCTTCAGCCTCCCCGAAGGCCACAAGGAGAAGCCCCGCATCGGCGCCCTCCTCGGATCGGTCGGCCGCGTCGCCAACGACGAGGGGTTTCAAGTCCACCCGAAGAAGACGCGGATCACGCGATCGGGATCGCGCCAGAAGGTCACCGGCCTCGTCGTCAACGGCAGCGGCGCCCCGCGCGTCCCGCGCGAGCTGAAGCGGGAGATCCGCGCGGCGATCCACAATGCCAGCCACGGCAAGGCGCTCAAGGCCGGTGACTCGGTCGCTCGTTTGAGCGGCTATGCGGCTTATATCTACATGACGGATCCGCGGCTGGGAGCGAAGCTCTTGAAGCAGCTCGCGGCGCTCGACAGCGCCGCTCCCTGAGGTGATGGCGCGCTGCTCTTCGAGCTGGGGGAGCCCGTCGATGCTCATGGAGCTCTTCTCCTCGCGGTAGAGCCCGTCTCAGAACTGACCGCAAGGGCGCAGGGGACGCAAGGGGGCCGGAAATACCGGGGACTTTCCGGCCCCCTTGCGTCCCTGGCGCCCTTGCGGTCCTTCTCCCGCCAGTTTTGACACAGCCTTGGCGCGAGGTCCCTTCCAGGCCCATCTTCTCGGCCCACTCGAGGAGGGTAGTGCGATCGTCGTCGTACCCGGATGACGGACGGGGGACGACGGACGACACCGCACGCGGTGCGGAGACCGATCCATTGGTAACGAGAGGGCTTGACGGCTCCGCCGTGGGTGCGCTCGACTGTGCTCCGGCCCACTCACGTGAAAGGAACCATGCCCTCATGACCATCCCGATTACCGTCGACGACTACGTTGCCATCGGCGAGCGCTACCTCAGCGAAGAGATCATCAATGAGGCTGATCGCCTCCTGCCCATCGCCACGGCCGATATCGACCGGCTCGCGACCCGCGGCTATGGCCAGGCCGAGCTGAACAAACTCTCACGTTTGCGAATCTGAATGGATCTGATTTGAGTGGAGCTAATCTTACGGATGTTGTAGGGCGCGGAATCAAGTTGGTTCGGGTCGACCTCCGCGGAGCCATATTGCAGGGGGCCAATTTGTCCGGAGGTAGTTTGG
>JBDSBS010000646.1:0-11053 GCA_039921435.1 Planctomycetota bacterium
TGCCGGTTTGCCGGCGGTTGCATCGGACGTGCGGAATCCGCTGCTGCGAGCGAACGCCTTGCGAACCGGCGCGGCGAAACCGGCACGACGTCGTCGCCGGGGAGGTCCTCGTCGGTTTGCGGTTGCCTCGTCAGCGCGGTCACGCGGCCCGCGCCATCCGCGCAGTCGTCTTACAAGCCGATGGTCAGTTGCAGACCGTTGCTCGAAGCCAGGCCGAGCGTCGTCGTCGCCGAGAACGAGACGCCTTGTGCGGCCAGCACCGTGCCCTGCAGGCTGGCGGTGCTCGGGATCGGCAGCGGGAACGTGCCGATGCCGCCAATCACCGCTGCTGGCCCGTACAGGCCGAGGTCGAAGCTCGTGTAGCTGAAGCAGCCGGCCATGCCGATCACGGTCAGGTCGATGCCAGGATTGACGACGGCGGAGCCGAACGCGGCGAAGACCAGCGGGGGCCCTGCGGGCACGTTCGACACCTCCAGCTCGAAGCCGAGGTTGCCGAGCGACGGATCGCCATTGGCGTCCATCACGAGCCCGTCACAGCCGGTGCCGTAGCTGTTCGCGCTGGCGATTGCGCCCAGACCCAGAGTCGCGTCGTTGGAGATCACGAGGTTGCGAATGCAGCCATTGTGGCTCGAGCCGTTGCTGAAGTCGTTGGTGGTGAAGTTCTTGTTGTTGCCGTCGGTCAGGGTGCCGAGCGTCGCCTGGTGGATCAGCACGCCGTTGATGAACAGCTCCACGTTGCCCGAGTCGTACTTGATGACCGCGGCGTACCACGTGCCGGTCGTCAGCGTCGTCGTCGACCACGTGAACAACGAGTTGTTGTACTTGAGACCGACCGTGCCATTCGCCTGCACGTAGATGCCGATCCACCGCCAGCCGTTGCCGGCCATGAGCACGGGAGCCCGGAACGCGGGCAGCGCCGCGATGCTGAACTCGACCTCGATCTGGAAGTCGGTCGTGGTGAGCGTTGCGATGGCCGGCGTTCGGACGTCTTGGCCGCCAGGGCTGAGGGAATAGATGCCATTGACACACACTCCATTGGCCGGCGGTGCTGGCGGCGTCGGATTGCCGGTCAGCGTTACGGGACCGTACATGCTGGTCGCGTCGAAGAGGTCCGCGAGCAACGGGTAGATGGCCTGAGGGATCTGTGCGGTGAGCGCACTCGTCGTCATGAATGCCGCGAGCAGCGCTGTGGCGCGGCCGGCAAGTGCAGTTGAGAGAGTTCGAGCGGATGGGGATCGGTGATTGAAACGCATGAGGGTGCTCCTTTGTGCGTCGGACGAATTGGCCCAACGACTGCGCGCATGCTAGTAGCGGTGGGTCGTTGTCGCGCGGGGCTTCTGTGCCCGGTTCTTGCAGATGAGCGAGCCCGACGCGTGCCAAGCGGGGCGAAGGCTCCGTGACCTGCCGAATCGAGACGTTCTTGTGACCGAGTGACTCGTCGTGTCGAACAGGTGAGCCGCCGCCCGTCGGCGCGATCGGATGTCGGGTCGGTGCAATTCTCCAGATCGCCGCTGCGGCAGAACACGCGCGCTTCTCGCTTCGGCACTATTGATACCCCTGGTGATACCCCTGGCCTTCGCTGCGCGTTTGACCTCCGCGGTGCCGACTGGAAACATCGGCGACGGCTCAGGTCGGAGACTAGTGCGCTGACGTCGGCAAGGAACGCCACCGCCCGCACGGACTGCCCTGATTCGATTCCGCGGTAGTTTCTTGCTCGAATCGAGGCGTCCATGTGACGCTGGCCGCGGGAACCACACAGGCCGTCGCCCGAAACAGCTGGAGCTCGTCCATGTCCTTCGAACTTCTTCACCCGCTGGTATCCAAGCAGTTCGCGCCCACGAAACACACAGCCGGTGAATCGGCTTTCTTCAAGGTCGACGAGCGCGGTCAGTTCATGGTGTTCTTTTCAGGGCGTCTGAATCGGGGTGCACAGGCCACCTTCACCCACCGCGTCCACGTCGATCCTGTCGGTCCGGGCCCAGGTTCGACGCCGCTCCATGGTGGCAACCAGACGGTCGCGAAGATGATCCCGCTTGCACTGCGCGTCTTCACGCCAGATGGGCGCGAGTTCACCGGCACCGAGATCACACGCACCGACCTGATCAAGCACCGCGATCTGCGCGGCAACCCGTCGGGGCCCTGGTCCTTCACCCTGACGGGCGAGGGCGAGCACGTCTTCATCGACGAGGACTCGAGCGTTGCCAATGCGAAGGGCTCAGTCAGCCTCAGCCTCAAAGAGACCGTTGCATCGGAAAGCGCGCCGCCACTGATCGACAACCTGCCGATCCCGGCCGCGCCTCAGTCGTTCCAGTTCGACCTTTTCCGCGTCGGCACGTTTGTCGCCGAGATCTCTCAGTTGCTGTTCGGAGTGCCATGGCGGGGTGCGATGCGGCTGCTCGATCCCGACGGTGTGCAGGTGGTGCGCACGACGCAGAAGAGACTGTCGTTTCGGGTCGAACTCGGCACGCTCGGCAAGTCGCGCGACGCCCAAGGCCGCGTGCGCAAGTGGACGCTCGAGGTTGCGCGCCAAACCGGGGTTGCGTTCGGCAGGCCCCGCGTCACCGCAACCGTGATCGGACCCGGCCGGATCAGGATCGCCGCCCTCAGGGATCGCATCGACACGCTGCTCGGGCCGCGCGGACAGTTCATCAAGATCTTTGGGGAGAACAAGGGCGGCGTAGCACTCGGTCGGCTGGTGATCACGGATGTCGTCAGTGCAGAGACGATCGACATGCACGGCCTGCTCGACGGCTTTCTGGGGGGTGTCGAGCAGGACGGCGGTGCTGACCCCAGGGATATCCAAGCGAACACGGTCTACACACTGGCGCGCAAGTCGGAAAAACTGAAGGTTGGCCTCAAGCTCGAGGTCAAGACGCTGAAGGTCGGCACGATCGACGTCGCGATTGGTGCTGGGGTCAAGCTGGGCGCAACGGTCCCGGCGGTCAAGTTGACCGTCGCGGTGTCGGGCGCGGCGAAGGTCAAGTTCAAGGGCCTGACGCTTGCCACCGCCAAGGTGCGCGGCGGCAAGTTCGCCATGGAGGTCGGGATCAAGCTCGGCGCCGACGGTGTGCCGCGCATCGTGACCTCGCTACCCGATTCGCCGTTCGACATCGACATCGGCACCGCGGCCAAGGTGGCCCTGCTGGCAACTCTCGGCCTAGCGGGGCTGATCGGTGGCCTGTCGATCAGCGAGTATGTCGAGCACGAGATCAACGAAGCCATGGTCGCGGGTGCGCGCGGCCTGTTCGCCGATCCGACGATTGCGCCGCGGATCCTGATGACCATCTTCGGTGCCCACCTTACCTACAAGCCAGTGCGGATCGAAGGCGACGAGATCCTCTTCGAGCATGTTGCGCCGCTCGAGCCCGACCCCAAGCCTACGCCCGCCTACCACGGCGCGATCGGGCGGAGCTTCGCGCAACTCGGGCCAACCGCGCTGAGGTTTGTGCCGCCGCTGCTCGGCGACACCTGGCGCGCCGACAATCTCGCGAAGGTCGACCACATCGTCGTCGTGATGATGGAGAACCGGTCCTACGACCACGTGCTCGGCTATCGGGCGCAGCCGCCAATCAGCGACGGCGCCGATGGCCTGACCGACGAGCTGATCGCGACCATCGAGGCGGCCAGCGACGGCCCGTTCGACGTCAGGAAGTTGCGGGACGCCGGCTTTGCCGAGAACGCCGTCGGATTGAAGACGCGCCTGCCCAAGAGTGTTGGCCACGAACTGCGCGACGTGGCCGAGCAGCTCTCTGTGCGTGCAAGCGGTTCCGGTGGCCGATCGATCAACAGCCCCAAGGGCTTCGTCGAAAACTTCAAGCCGCGGCTGGCGAGCAATGCGCAGGGTGTGGTGCCCGACGACGTGCTCGGCTTCTACGACGAGCAGGACCTGCGCTTCTACGCGTATCTTGCCGACAACTACGCCTACTGCGACCGCTTCTTCTGCTCGCACCCCGGCCCGACCCTGCCAAACAGGATGTACTCGCTGAGCGGTGACGCGCAGCACGATCGCTACGGCTTTCCGATCCTCGACAACAACAACGGTGACAACTTCCTGCTGTCGCGGGCGCCGACCATCTATGACTTCTTGGCGCGCAAGGGGCTTGGCTTCCGCGTCTATGAATCGTTCCCCTCGCTCACGATGCTGAGGATGTTTGCGCGGTACGCCACCGACACGACCAACATCGTGCCGCTCGACCGGCTGGCGGCCGATGTGGCGCGCGGCGACTTGCCTCCTTTCACGGCCATCGAGCCCCAGATGCACGCGCATCCGCAGGACGACGACCACCCCGATGCCGACATGCATCGCGGGCAGCTCTTCGTCAAACGCGTCTACGACACACTCAGGTCCAACCCCCGGCTGTGGGAGAAGACGCTGCTCATCATTACGTACGACGAACATGGCGGCCTCTACGACCACGTTGTGCCGCCGATCGCCGACCTGCTCCAGACCCCAGGCGGGTTCGTGGTCAACCCCAATCCCGGCGCCCCTGCGGCTGGCGGAACGACGCCGGTGCGTCCCGGGACGCGGCCGCGGCGACCTGTGACCGCGGTGGCGGTTCCCCCACGGACCTCGACCTCGGTGGGCGAGCTGCCGCAACGCACGCAGGGGCCGGTGTTGCTGCAAGTGCCCTATGGCGTGCGCGTGCCGACCTTCGTCGTCTCGCCGTGGACTGCGCGAGGCAAGGTTCGGAGCGAGATCCTCGACCACTGCTCGATCCTGAAGTCGGTGCTGGCGCGCTTCTGGGGCGGCGAGAAGCCGTTCTTGAGCGACCGGGTGCACGCATCGCTTTCGTTCGACGCCTTCCTGACCGAGGCGGCGCCGCGCATGAATGTGCCCGCGTCACCGTCGCTGCCGTCGCTGCCGATCGGCGTCCGGCGGGCGCCGAGCCGTACGACCAAGATCGTCACGGCACCGCTCTCGCGGCGACAGATGCGCGAAGGGCCGGTCGACTATCACGAGTTGACGGGACGTTGGGCGCGCCAACTCGGCCGCTAGCGATGGGGATCGAGAATGGCTCGCGCGTCCTGCGACGCCCGCGAACGTCAACTCGCGTCGAAGGCAGGAAACAGCGTGCGCACCGTGACTGCGAACTCGGGTAGCACTTGATCTCCGACCAGGGTGTCGGCCAGCTCGAATGTGCGCACGTGGTCCTTGCCGCGATAGACGGTGACGCGGTGAGTCAGCGGATCGACGATCCAAACCAATCGGGCGCCGTGCTCGAGCCAGCACAGTACCTTTTCGTGCACAGCGGCGAACGTATCACTCGGCGAAGTGACCTCGACGGCAAGGTCCGGTGCGCCCGGGAAGAAGCCGGGCGTCCATTCCGACGGTACGCGACCGCGCTGCACGAAGGCGAGATCCGGCGCAAGCACGGTGTCGGGGTTGCGGGCGAGCACGAAGCCCGTTTCGGCCCCGTAGGTCAGCCCGAGACGTCGTTCGAGCACATGGCTGCCGACCAGCGTCGCGAGCCGTCCGACGACGCCACCATGCCAATGCCCGGCGGCACTCATGCGCCGCAGTTCTCCGCCGACGAGTTCGTGACGGAACCCCGACTCGTGCAGCGAGAGCAACTGCTCGGCGGTCGAAATGGTGGGAGTAGGCATTGTGGGCATGGTAGCAATCGGCGCTCCTGTGCGGCGCACGCGCGCCAGTGCTATGTGCCCAGGATTCGCCAACGGTTGCAGCGAGGTGCGCAAATCAGCGGTCCGGTTGGCGCCTGCGCGGAAAGCTGCAGGATCATCGCGGAGGCCTGCTTGGGGTCGCGCCAGCATGCATCCTCGATCGCCTGCAGTGTGTGGAACAAGAAGTATGGTTGGATCTGCGACTGCAGCGAGCGCAGTTGCGCGCGCCAGTTCGGACTCGAGGCGCTGCGTCGTGGCCTCGGCCTGTTGCTGGCCGATCCGCGCATAGGTGCCGAGCAGCACGGCGATCAGCACGCCGTTGACGATCGTGGCGATCGGCCACCTGCGGCGCAGTTGTCCGTGGCGAGTGCCAGGACGAACACCCCTGCATGACGCAGCACGCTGTATCCCAGCACCGTGGCGCAGCACGCGACGATCCAGACGACGACGCGAACGGCGCGACTGGGCCGAGCCCGGATCCAGCTGCCGGCTGCGTAGAGTGCCGGCACTGACGCAGGATCGCCAAGGTCACGTCGCGGCGCCGGGTGCAGTCAGCCCTTCTGCCGTCGCTGCGGCGTTGAGCCGATCGTCCGCAGCGCCGAACCGAAGCGCCTCCGGAGCTCCGGTGGCGATGAGCAACGCTGAAGCGAGTTGCAGTGCGTCGAGCGACCGCAGCGGGTGCTCGCTGAGCAGATCCGCAGCGCGCAGGAGCACATCGAGCGAGACTGCGACACGAACTCTCTCCGACCAGTCCTTGCGGAACCGCGCTACCAACGTTGCTGCGCTCCGCGCGGCGAGGGTTCGTTCGCGTCGGCGCCGCGCTACAGCCGAATGGAACTCGACGTAGGCGAGGTCACTCACGACGACGTCGGAGTCGGCGTCAACGACCTTGCGGACCCCCGCAGACCCTGGTTCGTCGACGTACAACTTCACGAGCCAGCTCGTGTCCAGGTAGATCACGACCGCTCCCCACGGTCGTCGAGCACTGCGCCCGAGAGGTCGACACTCGGGAGTCTGGACGGTTTCCGGCGCTTGGCGCCGACGCCGAGCGTCACGAGCCCGCGTGCCGCAAGGCCGGCGAGATGTTCGACCGTCGAGTTCGGCGCCACGCTGCCATCCGGTGCCGGCGAGAGCAGGGCCACGGGGCGGCCATGATCGCAAACGACGATACTCTCGCCGCTCTCGACCAGGCGCAAGTAGCGCGAGAGTGAGTTCTTCAGTTCGCGCACGCCGACTGTCGTTGGCATGTGGCTACTGTAGCCACCGATGGATTCGGGTCAAGCCGCTGACGCAGGGCAGTGCGCTGACAGCGCAACCCTGTGGACCACCGCGGTGGGCGTCGACACCACACCGGGCACCTGGAGTGGCCCTTGGACCACGGGCTCGGGGCTGGTGCCGAAGATCCAGGTGCCGGCGAGCGCCGCTCACGTTCTTGCCGGCGACCGAGCGCGCCGCCGCACCTCCGCTGCCTGCCGCGCCTTGCTCATCGCCCAACAGCACAGCGGACACGCCGCCACCACGTGTTTGACTGCCGGACAGAACGTGCGCCCGAAATGAATGAGCTGCAGATGCAGGGTGTTCCACCGCTCGCGTGGGAACGCGCGCACGAGATCGCGTTCGGTCTGCGCCACGCTCTTGCCCGAACTGAGGCCCCAACGCCACGCGAGGCGGTGGATGTGCGTGTCGACGGGGAACGCGGGCACACCAAATGCCTGTGCCATGACGACGCTCGCGGTCTTGTGGCCGACACCGGGCAATCGTTCGAGTGCTTCGAGGTCGCGCGGCACTTCGCCATCGTGTTGCTCGACGAGCAGCTGCGAGAGCGCACGGATCGCCTTGCTCTTCTGTGGCGACAGACCACATGGCCGGATGAACGCGCGGATCTGCGTTGCGGACAAGCGCCGCATCGCCTCGGCAGTGCCGGCGCGCGCGAACAGCGCAGGCGTGACCTTGTTGACGCGCTCGTCGGTGCATTGTGCCGACAGCAACACGGCGACCAGCAGCGTGAACGGGTCCTCGTGCTGCAGTGGGATCGGCGGCTTCGGGAAGTGCTCGTCGAGGATCTGCTGGATACGCAGGACCTTTTCCCGACGCTTCATGGCTTGTTTGGCGACGCGGTGACCAACATCCGGAACGTGCTACAACGCTGTGCTATGCGAATCCAGTTGCTCGTGTCTCTGGCATCGTTGCTCGCAGTCCTGCCGTCGCAGGAGCTCGAGCTCTACGAGTTGCCCGGCTCTGCAGTGGCCGCTGTGCGAGCTGTTGCGCCGATCGAACCGTTCGTCTTGTTGGCGCGTCTGGGCGGCCTCGACCTGCGCGCGCGCGGCGATGCCCACGCAGTTTGGAAGCAGCTGAAGCCGCGCACCCAGTGTGCGCTCGTGCGCGCCGGCCTGCGCGCGATTGATCCCGACGTGGCGATCGGTGCCGCCGCGATGGCGGGGGAGGGCTCTTGGCTCGACGTGGCCGAATGCAAACGCGCAGCGACCGTCGGCAAGCAGCGCTGCAACGTCGAGAACACGCCGTTCGACGTCGCCGACTTATTCAAGCTCATGGACGCCGCCGACACGGCGCAGTTCTTGACCAACCCGGGGCCGCGACCGCGCGAGATCCCGCAGTTCTTCGGTGCGCTGCACCAGCGCTTCGGGCCCGAACACTACGCGCAGGTCGAGCAGCTCTGCCGCAGCGACGAAGTGCTCGTGCGCCGCGACGCCGCGCGCTACCTCGGCGTCGTGCGCGTCGATCGGCAACGCTACGCGAGCTTCTTGTTGTCGATGCCCGACGACGACAAGTTGCCCGACGACTTCGACCTCGTGCAAGACCGCGCACCGGTCGTGCCGCGCCCGTTCACGCTGCGGCCCGCAGGTGACGGTTATGCGCCGCTGTTGGCGGCGGTGCTCGAACGCGTGTTCCTCGGCAGCGGCGAACTCGACGAAGAGCACGCCGCGTTTGCATGGCGTTGGGCGCGCGATGCGAAGCCAGGTGAGGTCGACCGCGAACTTTTGCAACGCTTGGCGCAGAGCTCGTACGACGCGGCGCAGCGCGTGGCTGTGCACGGTCTCGTGGTGCTCGGCGGCGAAGGTGTCGATGAGGTGTTGGCGGCACTTGCCGAAGGGGCCGATGGCGAGGAACTGGCGCCGCTGTTGGCGCTCGGCGAACGCGTGCGGCGCGGACACGCTGCGGCCAAGGTGCAGCTCGTCGAACTGGCGGCGAGTGCACCGCTCGCTCTCGCGATGTTGTGGCAGATCGATCGCAAGGCGGCGCAGGCGATCGTCGTGGTGGCGTTCGATAGTGATGCCGAGCGAGGCGCGCAGGCGTGTGAACACCTCGATGCGGCCGTCGACGCTGCTCGGTTCTGGGGTATGCCGATGGAAGGGCTCGACGCAGTACTCGTCGAGAAAGCCGAAGCGGCGTCACTCGATGCGGTGCGCCTCGGCTACTTGCTCGAGCACTTCCCCGCGGTGCGCACCAAGAAGCTCGGAGAGCGCGCGATCGCGGCGATCATTTCGGCCACCGTTGCGAGCATGCCGCTCGGCGTGCTCGAAGCCGTTGATGCGCCAGCACTCGCCGAACGCCTGCGAGCCGTGTTGGCAGACGCCGCGGTCGGACGCGAGGCGCTGCGCGCGGCGCTGAAGGCGCGGCTGCGGTTGCGCGGCGTGGCTTTCGACGAGGCCGAGGTGCGCCAGCTCTGGACGCTGAGCGAACGGCTCGACGACGAAGAGGATCGCGCGGCTGCGCGCATCCGACTCGCCAGCGCCAGCGTCGGCGGCAAGGCTGTGGTCGGGCTTTCCACCGAGGCGCTGGCGCAGACGAAGTGGGCACCATCGTGGCGCGATGCGGGCACCCTGGCTGGGGCGATGGCCGCGGGTGGACTCGATGTCGGCCTGTGTCTGTCGCTCGCGGACGACTGGCAGGAGGCCGAGCCGTCACGGTTCGCTGCCGTGCTCGACGCCGTGCTCGAGCCCTTGCGCGCCAACGACGCGCGCAAAGCTCTGCGCGGCTGGCTTGCCAAAGGACCGGAGCTGGTCTCTGCGATCGATGCTCTGTGGACCTTCGACGATCCGGCCGCCCGCGCCTACCTCGCGCGCGCGCGCGACGAACGGGAACACAACCTGCACCGTTGGGCGATCGGAGAACTGGCGCGCGCTGGTGATCCCGATGCACGCGCCGTCGTCGAGCACGTGATCAAGGCGCGTCTTTACGGTTGGCTCGACACGTTCGACGACGACGTGCTCACCGATGGCAAGAGCCTGGCCCGCGTGCCCCTGCTGATGACGCAGGTGGACTCCAACTGCTGCACCTACGCGGTCGTCGCGACTGCGCTCGAGCACGTCTTCGAACTCGAGGCCTTCGTCAACGAACTCGGCGCGCTGCGCCGGCCCGATGTCGTGCGAGCGGCCTGGCAGCGCAGCGAGGGCCACCTGCGGTGGAGTCAGATCGCCGATCGCTGGCTGTTCCTGCCGCAGTGACGTGGCGCGCAGCGCGCGACTCGATAGCCTGTGCGTTTCGATGACCGATCCCGCGTTCGCGAAGTGGTTCGAAGCCGTCTGGTCCGACCGCGAGGACCGCGTCTACCGGGCACTGTTCGGCGACCTCGGACAGGGCGTCTACACAGCGGGCTCGTCCGTCTACGACCGCTTCCAGAAGGAACCGCATCCAGGTTGGCTCAACCACGGCGTGTTCGCTTGCCCACCGAGCGACGACCGCACGTCGTGGCTCTACGTGACCTCGGGCCTCAGCAATCCGTGGAACCTCGAGCAGCCGCGCCGCGACCCGTCGGGCTTCTCGGGGCTCGGTTTCGAGCTCGCGCTCGAGACGCGCGACGCCGCCGACTGGGCGGTGCCGCTGCTGCACAACTTGATGGCCTACGAACTGCTCGTCGCGGTCGGCAGCTACGACGGCGCGGAACTGCTCGAGTACGGCAACCGCGTGCCGCTCAACGGTTCGATCACGCCGAGCTTCGACAGCAAGATCCGCTGGTTGCTCGTCGAACAACCGATGCACTACGCACAGGCGTTCGACCTCGAGTCGGGCCGCGTCGATCTCTTCCATCTGGTCGGCGCGACCGATGACGAAGTCGAGTTGGCGCGGAGCACGGATCAGGACACGCTCGTGGCTTTGCTGAGGCACAAGGGCGTCTACCCGCGCACCGACGCAGCGCGACAGAGCGTGCGATGAAGGAAGAAGTGGGGCGCGAAGGGCCGCCGCTGTCGCCGTGCATTCGCGTCTGCGTCTTGGACGAGGCGCGCTCCCATTGCTTGGGCTGTGCGCGTTCGGTCGACGAGATTGCGCGGTGGTGGGGGATGGCCGACGACGAGAAGCGGGCCGTGCTCGCCGCCTTGCCGGCGCGTGGCGTTCGTAGTCCACCCCTTTGACGGGAACGTTCGCGACCGCGGATCCTGCGGTGAGTTGGTGGTCCGTGGCGCACGCAGCT
>JBDSBS010000647.1:0-13280 GCA_039921435.1 Planctomycetota bacterium
GTTTGCGTCCGCGAAGGACCCCAAATAACAAGCGGCGGTGGCCAATTGCCGCGCGCTTTGGCGCGGCTCGCGACCGACTTGGTTGCGGCCAGGGCCGCGCTGGGTTCACCTCTTCAACAGATCGTTCATCGCGCCGGATCGATAGCCGAACACGTCGAGCGCAACGAACACGTAGCCCGCGGCCTTGATGCCGCGACCGATGGTGTCACGCAATTCGAACGCGCGCAGCAGTTCGCCTTGACCGACCTCGACGCGCGCAAGCTGGTCGTGGTGGCGAACGCGGAACTGGTGGAAGCCGAGTTCGCGCAGCACCTGCTCGGCGCGTTCGATGCGCTGCAGCACCGCGGCGTCGATCGCCGTTCCGTACGGCACGCGCGACGACAGGCAGGCGAAGCTCGCCTTCTCCGCTGTGCGCAGACCCGCGTCGCGGCTGTAGCGCCGCACGTCCTGCTTGCCAAAGCCAGCGTCGACGAGTGGTGCTTGCACGCCGTGCTCGGCGGCCGCGCGTTGGCCTGGCCGGTGGTCGCCGAGGTCGTCGGTGATGGCTCCGTAGACGACAACCCACTCGGCTGGGGCGATGCTGGCGCGCTGCTTGGCCACCGTTACGAACAGTTCGTGCTTGCAGTGGTAGCAGCGGTCACCGGCGTTGGCCCGGTAGCCCTCGCGTTCGAGTTCGTGGGTCGGCACGACAACGTGGCGCACCCCGAGTTCGCGCGCGAGAGCCTGGGTCTCGGCCAGCTCGCTGCGCGGCATCGACGGAGAGTCAGCCGTGACGGCTACCGTGCGATCGCCAAGAGCCTCGCGGCAGGCGTGCAGCAACGCCGTCGAGTCGACGCCACCCGAGAACGCAACGACGGCGCCGGGCAGGCTCGAGAGCCCTGCGCGCAGCGCTGTGAGCTTCTGTTCGTAGGGAAGGGACGCGGTCGCGGGCAGCATGCGGCGTTCTCTTCTACTGGGCGCGGCCGTCGTAGACCACGCCCGACGAGGATGGTCACGCCTCTTCGGGCGTACAGCGGATCTCCGCGTCGGCAGTGAAGATCGAACGGTGCCGCGCGCGCCCGGCCGGCACGACTGCGCCGGGGAACAGGAGACAGTCCTGCAGGTCGGCGTCGTCGCCGACGGTTGCTCCCTCCATGACGACGCAGTTGTGCAGCGTCGCCCGGCGCCCGATCTTCGCACTTGGTTCGATGAAGTCGGGCTTGCCACTCTGCTGCAGCAACCGCAAGTTGAGTTCGAGCAGGTCGGCCGGATAGCTGACGTTCATGTCGGCGCGCACGACTTCGGCGGCTTCGACCTTGTAGCCATCGTCGAGGAAGATCTGGATCGAGTCGGTGATCTCGTACTCGTTGCGCATCGCGGTGCGCGGCGTGCGCCGCACGGCGTCGAAGAACGACAGGTCGAACAGGTAGATGCCGCAGCCTTTGAGGTCGGTGCGCGGATGCCGCGGCTTCTCAACCACGCGCTGCACGGTGCCGTCGGGCCGCGTCAGCACGATGAAGTTGCGCTTGATGGCTTCGAGGTTGGGTTCGCGCTTGCAGGCCAACACGCCGCCGAGTCCAGAGCCGTTCTTGAAGCGGTCGACCATCGAGCCGAGGTTCTCGGTGGCAAAGAAGATGTCGCCGAGGAACAGGAAGAAGGGCCGGTCGACGTGCGGCTCAAGGCGCGACACCGCGTGCGCGATGCCGAGCATTTCCTCTTGCTCGACGTACTGGATCGAAACGCCGTAGCGGCTGCCGTCGCCGAGCGCGCGCACAACCTCGTGGCCCAGGTGCCCGATCACGACGACGACGGAGCGAATGCCGAGCCCAGCCATCATCTCGAGCTGGTAGGCCATCAGGGGCTTGCCGAGCACCGGCAAGATGGGCTTGGGCCAGTGCTCGGAGAACGGTCGCATGCGGGTGCCCTTGCCGGCGGCTAGGATCACCCCCATCAGGTCGCCCTTGGTGTCTTCGGTCACGGGTGCTGGACTCCAGGGCCGCGCGAGTGCAGGTGTGTGGCTGGGGGTGCTCGTCGGCGATGCTCGGGCGGCGCCCGTCAGGAGCTGCCCTTGTTCGACGCCTCGCGACTCGTTCCTACTGCGGGAGGCCGCCGGGGATCTCGGTGATGTTGCGAACCAGCGAGACGCGGTTCGTGATCAGGCTCGTGATCATCAGGTCGGGACGGCCGTCGCCGTCCATGTCCTGCAGCAACGCGTCGGAGGCACCCAGAGTGCCGGGGAAGGTAGGCAACAGGGGGAAGCCGCCGTTGCCGTCGCCGACCATGACACGGAAGTCGCCGCTGCGCAGCGAGGCGACCAGGATGTCGTCGACGCCGTCCCCCGTCAGGTCCTTCGCCATCAGCGCCGTGGGCGTGAGGCCAGCCGCGAAGTCCTGACCGGTGAAGCCATTGGGAGTGCCGAACAGCACCGTGACCGAACCCGATGCGGCGTTGCTGACCACGAGGTCGGCGCGACCGTCGCGATTGAAGTCGGCGGTGATGAGGTAGTTGGGCGAATCCCCCACGGGCACGGTCAAGAACTCTGTGAACCCTGCAACGCCTTGGTTGCGCAGCACGAGGATGTCCGAGTTGACCGATCGCGACACCGCGAGGTCGAGCAAGCCGTCGCCGCTGAAGTCGGCTGCCACGACGTCCATCGGGCCCCCACCGACCATCACGATGGTCTCCGGGCCGAAGACGAACGGAGTCGCCGTGCCCGGCACGATGTGCAGGCCGCCGCCGTCGGAATCGCACAGAGCGATGTCGAAGTCACCATCGCGGTCGAAGTCGCCGAGCGCGATGCCAAACGGGTAGGTGCTCGAGCCGAACGTCACCGGCGCAACTGGCAGCACACCGAAGCCGTAGGTGCCAGGGACCGAACGGTTCTGGACGAGACGCACGCCGCCGGGCACGGCGACGACGAGGTCGGGCTTGCCGTCCCCGTTCAGGTCCGCGGCCTTGATCTGGTAGATTGGCAGACCCACGTCGAGCGAGAACGCGACGCGCAACGCACCCGCCGCATCGCGGCCGAGCCAGGACAGCACCGAGCTCGCCGTGCTGCCGACTACGATCTCGAAGTCGCCGTCGCCATCGAAGTCGCCGCCTTCGATCCAAGACGAGCCGGGCAGGCCCGAAGCGTAGTTGCGGGCGCCAAGCAACCGCCCAGTCGAGTTCGAACGCCACAGGTTGACGCGGTCGCCGAGGCCCGACAGCGCGAAAACGTCGTTCTTGCCGTTCTTGTCGAAGTCGCCGACGAAGGGCCGCAGCGGCAAGCCAGTCGAATCGAGACAGAAGAGCTCACCCACGCCGCCTCCTGGCAGCTGGGGAACGACGCAGAGGTTGGCGTGGAAGGCCAAGCAGGCGACGAGGTCGGGCAGGCCATCTCCGGTTACATCGGCGACGGTCGAGATCGACGGCCGGGCCGGCACGGGGATGTCGAAGCTCTGATAGGGATAAATGTTGCCGAACGGGCCACCGTCCTTGGCAGGCAGGATCTCAGTGATCACGACGTACTTGTTGGCGTCGAAGGCGGCCACCACCATGTCAGGCAGGCCGTCGCCGCTGAGGTCGCCGAGCGACACGGCGCCGGGCGCGCCGGTCACTTCCAGCACACAGTAGGTGGAGCCGAAGTTGCCACCCGACTGCCCTGGGAAAATGACCACGCGAGAAAGCTGTGGATCCGCGACGATGAGGTCGTCCCGACCATCTCGCGTCACGTCACCGATCTGCAGGTTGAAGGCCGAACCGCCACCGGGCAGCGCCAGCGGCTCCAGGCTCGGAAACGCACCCGTGCCGTCACCGAAGGCAACGACGATCTCGGGTGCAAGGGGCAGCGAGACCGCGATGTCGAGGTTGCCGTCCTGGTCGAGGTCGCCGACGTCGACCGACAGGGCATTCGTCCCCACGGGCAGCGAAGCGCCGGCCGAGAACGTGCCGCCGTTGTTGAGCCAGATGTCGGTCGAGTCCTCGGCGCTGCGCACGACGACGAGATCGATGTCTCCATCATTGTCGAAGTCGCCGCTGGCGATCCAACTGGGCACACCGCCGATCTGCAGTCTCTGCCCCAGCACGAGGCTCGTGCCGTTGCCGAGCAGGATCCCCAGCTCGCCGTCGATGCTGATCACCGCCATGTCCAACAGCCCATCGTTGTTGAAGTCGGCGACGACGAAGTCGGCGTGTTTGCCCAAGCGGGTGTCGATTTCGGTGCGGGTTTCGAAGGTCGGGGTCCCGCCGGCGACCAAGGAGCCGAGCGTGCCAGAATGCCTGGCACAGGCTGCCGTCACGGCGAGAAAGACGAGGGCGATAGAACGGGGACTGAATGGAGTCATGGCTAGTCGCGGCGAGGAACGGGGACTTGCGGTGCGCCAAGCGTAGCACAGACCGCTGACGGAAGCGCTGCGCCGAAATGGCAGCGGCCATGTCCGCGATCGAACGCGCGACCTCGAGCCGACGCCACGGCGCGGCGGCAAGGCCCAGACCGAGCCCGATCCCGGATCGATCCGATCGTCAGGAAGGTGCGATCCCGCCGGGGTTCCCTGCGAGGTAGCTTTGTGCCCGCTGCACATAGTGCCGCGCCCGCCATCGCATGCCTTCCATCTCCGCGTCGGTCACCTCGCGCACGACCTTGCCCGGCATGCCGAGCACGACCGAACGCGGCGGGATGACCGCGTTCTCCTTGACCAGGGCCCCAGCACCGATCAGCGAGTACTCGCCGATGCGAGCGCCACCGAGCACGATGCTGCCCATGCCGATCAGGCTGTAGTCGCCGATCTCGATGCCATGCAGGATCACGCCGTGTCCGATCGTGACGCCGCGGCCGATGCGCTGCGGAGCGTCGATGTCGACGTGGATGCACGTGTTGTCCTGCACGTTGGTGTCATCGCCGATCTGAATCCAGCTATCGTCGCCGCGGATCGTGACGCCAAACCAGATGCCGACGCCCTTGCCGAGCCGCACGTCGCCTGTGACCGTCGCGTTGTCGGCAACCATCGCCTGCCCGCGCCGCCGCAGGCGGCCGATCATGTCGGGGTGGACCAAGAACTCGCGCATCTCTGTTTCCTTCACTGGGTTCTTCGCTGGGGTTCGTCACTGGGGGTTCTTCACTGGAGCGGCCACGATGGTAGTCCCTCACCGGGCCGAGACGCCAAGGCACGCGTACAGAACGGGCTCGGACCTGCGAGCCTGCTACCTTGCACCGCACTCGAAGCACTCGCCAGTGGCCCCTTCAACCCAAGGCCCTGGCTATCTATACCTTTCCGCCCCGTGTTGCGCCCCTTCCCGGCGCCGCGCCCACTGCCATGGCCAGCATTTCTCCCGCGTTCCCCCGCCACGACACCTTTGAAAACCGCCACCTCGGCCCGCGCGAAGGCGAGTTGCAGGCGATCCTGAAGGCGCTCGGCTGCACTTCGCTCGACGATCTGACCGACAAAGCGATTCCGGCGAGCATCCGCTGGCGCGGCGAACTCAGCACGCCGGCCGCCAAGAGCGAGCGCGAAGCGCTGGCCGAGCTCACGGGACTCGCGGCGCAGAACAAGGTCATGCGCAGCTACCTGGGCATGGGCTACCACGGCACGCTGACGCCGGCCGTGATCCAGCGCAACATCCTCGAGAACCCGGGTTGGTACACGCAGTACACCCCGTACCAGGCAGAGATCTCGCAGGGTCGCATGGAGGCGTTGCTCAACTACCAGACGCTCGTGCTCGATCTGACGGGGCTGCAGGTGGCCAACAGCTCGCTGCTCGACGAAGCGACCGCGGCTGCCGAGGCGATGACCTTGTGCCACCGCCTGCACGGCAAGGACGACGCCAACACGTTCTTTGTCGACCAGAACTGCCATCCGCAGACGATCGCCGTCGTGCAGACGCGCGCCGAGCCGCTCGGCATCGAAGTCAAGATCGGCGACCACCGCACCGCGGCGTTCACCAAGCAGCACTTCGGCATCTTGACGCAGTACCCGGGCACTGACGGCCGCATCGAAGACCTAGCACCGACCATCGATCGCATCCACGCGGTCGGTGGCTACGCCACGGTCGCCGCCGACCTGCTCGCGCTCACCGTGCTCAAGCCACCCGGAGAAATGGGCGCCGACGTTGTCTGTGGCAGTTCGCAGCGCTTTGGCGTGCCGCTCGGCTACGGCGGCCCGCACGCCGCGTTCATGGCGGCGAAGAAGGAATTCCAGCGGCAATTGCCGGGGCGCATCGTCGGCGTCACGATCGATGCCACCGGCAAGCCGGCGATGCGCCTCGCCCTTGGCACCCGCGAACAGCACATCCGCCGCGAGAAGGCGACTTCCAACATCTGCACGGCGCAGGTCCTGCTCGCTGTGATGGCGAGCATGTATGCCGTCTACCACGGCCCCGAAGGTCTGCGCGCCATTGCCGAGCGCATCCACGCCCAGACGGCATGCCTGAGCCACGGCCTGGCTGCGCTGGGCCACCGCGTGCAGGACGGCGCGCGCTTCGACACGGTGCGCATCTGGCCCAAGGACGGCGCCGCGAAAGCGCTGCACAACTCGCTGCAGAAGGGCATCAACCTGCGCGACTTCGGCGACGGCAGTCTCGGCATCACGCTCGACGAGACGGTCGAGACCAACGACCTGCACGATCTGTTTGCGGCGTTCGGCGGTAGCCCGCTGCAGCTTCGCCTCGACCACAAGGGACCAGGTCTCGGTTCCCTCAAACGCACGAGCCCCTTTCTCGAGCACCCGACGTTCCACCGCTTCCGCAGCGAGCACGAGCTGCTGCGCTACATCCATCGCCTGCAGCACAAGGACCTGTCGCTGACGACGTCGATGATCCCGCTCGGCTCGTGCACGATGAAGCTCAACGCGACGACGGAGATGTACCCGGTGTCGCTGGCGGGATTCGGCAACATCCACCCATTTGCGCCCGTCGACCAGACCAAGGGTTACGCGGTTCTGTTCGCCAACTTGTCGCGCTGGCTCTGCGACATCACGGGTTTTGCGGGCTGCTCGCTGCAGCCCAACGCCGGTTCGCAGGGCGAGTACGCGGGCCTGCTCGTCATCCGAGCGTTCCATCGCAAGAACGGGCAAGAGCAGCGCTCGGTCTGTCTGATCCCGAGCAGCGCGCACGGCACCAACCCGGCCAGTGCCGCGATGTGCGGCATGAAGGTCGTCGTCGTCGCCTGCGATGAGAACGGCAACATCGACATCGCCGACCTCGAGAAGAAGTCGGCCGAACACAAAGACCACCTGGCGGCCTTGATGGTCACCTACCCGTCGACGCACGGCGTCTTCGAGGAAGGCATCCGCAAGGTCTGCAAGGTCGTGCACGACCACGGCGGCCAGGTCTACATGGACGGCGCCAACATGAACGCGCAAGTCGGCCTGCTGCGACCGGGCGATCTCGGCGCCGACGTCTGCCACCTCAACCTGCACAAGACGTTCTGCATCCCGCACGGCGGCGGTGGGCCAGGCATGGGCCCGATCTGTGTGGCCGCGCACCTGGCCCCGTTCCTGCCGAGCCACCCCGTGGTGCCGTGCAACTCGATCGCGGGCGGCGCCTCGGCGATCGGCCCGATCAGCTCCGCACCTTGGGGCAGCGCCTCGATCCTGACCATCAGCTACGCCTACATCGCGATGATGGGACCCGATGGCTTGCGCCGCGCGACCCAGGTTGCGATCGCCAACGCGAACTACATCGCCAAACGCCTGCAGGACCACTTCCCGGTGCTCTACGCGGGCCAGAACGGCATGGTCGCGCACGAGTGCATCGTGGACGTGCGGCAGCTCAAGGCTGGCAGCGGCGTCGAGGTCGGCGACATCGCCAAGCGTCTCATGGACTACGGCTTCCACGCGCCGACGATCAGCTTCCCGGTCGCAGGCACGATGATGATCGAGCCGACCGAGAGCGAGTCGTTGGCCGAACTCGACCGCTTCTGCGACGCGTTGATCGCCATCCGCGAGGAGGTTCGCGAGATCGAAGCGGGCAAGCTCGACAAGGTGGACAACCCGCTCAAGAACGCGCCGCACACGGCCGAGTCCGTGACAGCGGCCGACTGGAAGCACGGCTACTCGCGCGAGCGCGCGGCGTTCCCGGCTGCTTGGACCAAGGAGCACAAGTTTTGGCCACCGATCTCGCGCGTCAACGACGTGCACGGCGACCGCAATCTGATCTGTACTTGCCCGCCGATGGAGAGTTATGCGTGACCAGCACCGAACGCAAAAGCTGGGCCGGAAGCACGCCCGTCATCCGGTTGATTCGTCGCCACCTCCCTGATCTTGGCGTCGAGTCCGACACTTTGCTGCGGTCGTGCTACTCGGAGATCGCTCAGAACATCCAGGATCACGCCGAGTCACCGATCGGGGGAGTCATCTGCGCACGCTCCTTCGCGATCCGCCGCGAGATTCGAATTGCCGTCGCCGACCGTGGTTTGGGAACCGTGGTTTGGGAATCGTGGTTTGGGAATCGTGGGGCGCCGCCGAAGTCAAGCGGCGGGTCGAGCTACTCGGCCTCGGCAAGACACAGACGATGATCGCGGGCCGGTCGCGTGTAGCCGTGCTCGGTAGTTGACCTTGCCACGTCCTGAGGGCCGTCCGAGCTCGTTGTTCGATCCGCTCGGCAGACACTGGCGTCCATCGCTGCAGTTCTCCACAATCCTCCTGGGCTAGTTCCGTAAACGTGGAATGGAGCGACAGCTCGATTCGGACTCGCTCGCCCAAACCCTGACAGAATTTCCCATGACCGACACGACCCCAAGCACGACGACCCCTGGCCCCGCGGCTCCGGCCCCCACTGGCCTGATCGCGCCTCAACTCGCCGAGAGCGTCATCATCCGACCGTGGCCCAAAGTGGTCTTCCTCTACCCGACGTTCGCCACAGCGACGATCTTCTTCATGCTGTCGTGGCTCGAGTGGGTCAGCCAGACGGTGCTCGGCAACACCTTCATGCTGGTGTTGCTGCTTAATCTGATGGTGTTCTCGTTCGACTTCTCCCGCATCAAGTCGATCACCTTGCTGATCGGCAGCATCGCCATCGTGCTGCTCGTGCTTTGGATCGACACGAAGGCGAACCTCACGGGGTATCTGGGTCGGCTGTTCGGATCGATCGACATCCAATGCAACACCGCGTTCTTCGGTTTCCTCAGTGCGGGCCTGGGCTTCCTGCTGCTGGTCGTCTTCATCAACAGCCGCTTCCACTACTACGAGGTCAATGCCCGCGAGATCTTGCACCACCACGGCTATCTCGGTGACGTGCAGCGTTGGTCGACCGAAGGCCTCGAGATGAACAAGGAGATCTACGACGTGGCCGAGTACCTGCTGCTGCGCAGCGGTCGCCTCATCTTCCAGCCGGCGACTTCGAAGAAGGCCATTGTGCTCGACAACGTCGCCAACGTGAACGTGATCGAGAAGAGCGTCAACGACCTGCTCAGCATCGTCGCGGTGCGCTTCAACCAGAACCCCGGCCCGGGCTGATCTTGCCGCGGCTCCTGGTCGTCACGAGCTCGTGCAGCGAGGCACTCGAACTCGCACCGCTGCTGCGGGCGCTGCCGGCCGCTGGCCTCGATGCCGTTGTGGCGTGGTTTGGCAGTGAGGCGGCGCTGGCAGATGCTCGCGAGCTCGACTTGCCTGCAGCGACGCGCGTGTGCGTTCCGTCGGTGGGCGCGAGTGCCGCGCTGCGACACGCTGAAGCAGCTCGATTTGCAGCGGAGCTGCTCGCCCAGGGCCCTTGGGTCGGCGTGCTGAGCACGGGACACGGCACGTGGCCGCTGGCCGCCGGTGTTGCCGCGAGCCGGGAAGGCGTCGCGGTGGTGCGCCTTGGTGCGGGGCACCGGTCTCACGCACTCGACTCGGGTCAAGGTTTTCGCATCGACCAGGCCCGTCGACTCGCGGACCACACGGGCACCGTGTGGTTCGTGGCCAGCGAGTGGCAGCTGCGGCAGCTGCAAGCCGAGGGCCTGCCGAAGGCGCGCATCCGCATCAGCGGCAGCCTGTTGCCGGCCGCACTGCAAGCATTGCCCCCGCCGCCGTCGTCGTCGAGCGCGCCGTTCGCCTGGCTCGCGATCGAACACGACGCGACGGTTGGCGATCGCGGCCGGCTCGCGGCGATGCTCGAAAGTGTCACAGCGGCAGCTCGACAGGTCTCGCTGCCGGTGCGGGCGGTCACGACCGTGCTCGGTCCCGCCCTCGAGAGGACCGGGTTGGCGCCGCCCCCCGGCATGTCGCTCGCGACCGGCGCCAGCGCGATGGCCCAACTCCAAGCGCTGCGCGGCGCGCGCTTGCTGCTGACGGACAGCGCCGGCTACCAAGAGTTGGCCATGGCCGCCGGCGTGCCGTGCGTCGTGCTGCCTGGAGCTTCGGCGCGCACGGACCTCGTTGCGATTGGTGCCTGCCAACTCGCCTCGACCAACGCTTCCTCGATGGCTGCGACCTTCGCTTGGGCCCTGCAAGTGCAGCCGATTGCCACACCGCGGGCAACGGACGCAATCGACGTCTTGGTTGCCGAGCTGCCGGCTCTGTTGGCACCAGCGCGCGAACCCGCCGCGACGGCGGTCGCAAGCGCGATCCCGAACCTGCCCAGCGACGGCGACGCCAGCGGTCGCACGCTCGGCGAAGACGAGGTGGTGCTCGCAGCCGCCGCGATCCGCAGCGGCACGCTCAACTCGACGCGAGGCACGTTCGTGGCCACGTTCGAACAGCGCTTCGCCGCGTGGCTCGGCCGCAAGCACGCCATCGCCTGCGCCAGCGGCTCGGCGGCGGTGCACTGTGCGATCGCAGCACTGCGCCTGCAGCCCGGTGACGAGGTGATCACCACCCCCATCACGGACATGGGAGCACTCACGCCGATTCTGTTCGAAGGGGCTGTGCCCGTGTTCGCCGATGTGGATGCACGCACGCTCAACGTCACCGCGCACACCATCCGCGCGCAGCTGACGAGCCGCACGCGCGCGATCGTTGTCACCCACCTCTTTGGCATGCCCTGCGAGCTCGATGCGATCCTGACCCTGGCGCGCGAACACGACCTGCCCGTGATCGAAGATGCGGCGCAAGCCTTCGGCGCGACCTACGCCGGGCGCAAGGTCGGCACCTTCGGCGCGCTCGCTGCGTTCTCGCTGCAGCAGGGCAAGCACATCACGACGGGCGAAGGAGGCATCGTCGCGACCGATGACGACGACCTGGCGCGGCGCGTGTTCTTGTGCGTCAACAAGGCGTGGGGCTACGGCGACCGGCAGCCCGACCACTACTTCCCAGCACTCAACTACCGCCTCACCGAACTGCAGGGCGCTGTCGCGGTGGCGCAGTTGCCCAAGCTCGACTGGGTCGTCGCCCGGCGGCGCGAAGTGGCTGCGGCACTCGCCGTGCAGTTGGCGGCCGTGCCAGGGCTACATCTGCCAAGCGATCCGGCGCAAGGCACGCATTCGTACTGGAAGTTCGCGTTCTTCGTCGATCCCCAACTCGTCGAAGGTGGGGCCCAGGCGCTCGGCCAGCGCATGCAGAAGGCAGGAGTCGCTTGTGCGCCGCGCTACATCCAAAAGCCCGCGTTCGAGTGCGCGTTGTTCGCGGATTGGCGCAACTCGCCGGTGACCTGGTTGCCGTTGCAACACAACCCGCGCCGCGATGCACCGCAACCGTTGTTCGAGCGCGCGAAGTATCCGGGCACCACCGCGGCGCTCGAGCGGGTCGTCGTGCTGCCGATCAATGAGCGCTACGAGCCCTCCCACATAGCCGCTGTTGCCGCCATCATCCGCGCTGCTACGGCCGAGCTGCAGCATGCGTGATTCGGGTCCCATCGCGTTCGCCATCGTCGGCTGCGGCACCATCGCCAAGGCCTACGTGCAGGCCTTGGCGCGGGTGCCGACGTTGCGGCTGGCGGCCCTCGTCGATCCGGTGCGCATTTCCTGCGATGCTCTGGGCACGAACGCGCCCGCGTTTGGCGACCTCGACGAACTCGCTGCCGCCGGGCTGCCGCTCGAGGCCGCGCTCGTGCTGACACCACCCGATTGCCACGAAGCCCTGAGCACGACGCTGCTGCAGCGCGGACTGCACGTGCTGTGCGAGAAGCCGCTGGCCCCGACGGTAGCCGCCGCCGACCGCATGCTGCGCGCAGCCAAGGCCGCCGGCAGGCGCCTGATGCTGGGCAGCAAGTTCCGCTACACAGCGGACGTCGCTGCGGCGCGCATGCTGCTCGACGACGGGCGATGCGGCGACCTCGTGCTGTACGAAAACGTCTTCTGTTCGCACGTCGACATGCGGCACCGTTGGAACGCTAGGCCCGCCGAGAGCGGCGGTGGCGTGCTCATCGACAACGGCTGCCACAGCGTCGACCTCGCGCGGTTCTTGCTGGGGCCGATCGCGCGCGTGCAAGCCCAGTTCGGCAGGCGCGTCCAGGCCATCGACGTCGAGGATACCGCGCGGATTCTGTTCACGAGCGACAGCGGCGCACTCGGTTCGATCGACCTTTCGTGGAGCTTGCACAAGGAGACTCCCGCCTACGTGCGCATCCACGGCACGCGCGGCACGCTCGAGATCGGCTGGCAACAATCGCGCTGGAAGTCCACCACCGGCGATTGGCAGGTGTTCGGTCGCGGCTACGACAAGGTGAGTGCCTTCGCCGCGCAGTTGGCGAACTTCGCAGCGAGTCTGCAGGGCACCGAGAGCCCGGTCATCGGCGACGCCGATGCGCTGGCGTCGGTCGTCGTCGTCGACTGCGCCTATCGCGCCGCGGCCGAAGAGCGGTGGATCACCGTGCCGAAAGACCCGTAGCGAACGCGGACCGGAGAATCCTCGGCGCCCGCGACGCGTGCCAACTCTGCCGGCACAATGGCCCCGCATGCCCGAGCCCACCGAGTCGTCATCGCAGGTCCACCCGAGTGCGCTCGTCGAGCCGAACGTTCGTTTGGGAGCTGGCACCGCCGTCTGGGATGCCGCCCACATCCGCCGCGGGTCGAGCCTGGGCCGCAACTGCATCGTCGGTGAGAAGACCTACATCGCCTACGACGTGCGCATCGGCGACCTCGTCAAACTGAACGCATGCGTCTACGTTTGCGCCGGAGTCGAGATCGAAGACGGTGTCATGGTCGCGGCCCACACGGTATTCACCAACGACCGGACGCCGCGCGCCACCGACCCGGACCTGCAAGCCTTGACGACGAGCGAGCCGACGGCGGCGACCCTGACGACGCGCGTGCGCCGCGGTGCGTCGATCGGCGCCAACTGCACGATCGGGCCCGGCCTCGAACTCGGTGCCTTCTGCATGGTTGGCATGGGCAGCGTCGTCACCGCCGACGTTGCCGCGCATGCACTCGTCGTCGGCAATCCAGCGCGTCTGCACGGAGCCGTGTGTCG
>JBDSBS010000648.1:0-3777 GCA_039921435.1 Planctomycetota bacterium
CCATCTGCCCTGACTAACCATGCGCCGTCGCGACTTCGCCGGCCTGGCCGGCGACGGGCGGCATCTCGGCCGCCAGCGCGAGCGCCCGCTCCAACGCCACGGCGGGGTCCGCCGCCTCCCAGAGCAACGTCGCGAGCCGCGCATGCAACTCCGGCCGCGCATCGCGCAGCAGCCGCTCGAGCACCGACAGGTCTTGTTCGTCGTCGGCAAAGCGCGTCTGCAGCAATGGGTGCTCGCGCGACGCGGCCTGCCACCGCTCGCCCGACAGCGGTCGGTAGCGGCAGAAGAACTCGAAGTGCCACGGCAGGAACCGCATCGCCCGTTCGCGCCCCTTCTCGTCGTCGCGGAAGTGCACCTTGAGCATCTGCGCGAAGTTGTGGTAGACGGACAGGCGCTCTTCGGCCGTCGGCTCCCACGCCTTCTTCTCGGTGATTTCGCGGAAGATCCACGGTTTGATGAGCGCGCCGCGACCGATCATCACGGAGGCGACGCCACTCTGTTGCCATCGCTCGTGCGTCTCGTACCAGGTCAGCAGATCGCCGTTGCCGATGACGGGAATCGAACGTTCGGCGACGATGCGCGCAATCGCGTCCCAATCGGCGGCGCGCGAGTAACGCTGCTCGCGCGTGCGGCCGTGCACGCACACCGCCGCGGCGCCCGACTCTTCGATCACCTTGGCGATTTCGCTCGCGTTCTGGTCGTCTTCGGTCCAGCCCAGGCGGATCTTGACGGTGACCGGCACCGGAATGCCCTTCACCATCTCCGCCACGAGCTTGCCCAGGTGCGCTGGCCGCTGCAGCAGCGTGGCTCCCATGCCGCGGCGCACGATGTCGTGGATCGGGCAACCGCAGTTGAGATCGACCCATGTCGCGCCGCGCTCGACGGCAGCGTTGCCGGCGGCGATCGCGTCGGGCGCCTTCGACGCGGCGATCTGCGCGCCAAAGCACGCCTCATCGGGGTGTTTGCGCAGCAGCGCCAGTTCGCTCTTGCTGCGGCGCACGACCTGGTAGGCGTAGGCCATCTCGCCCATGGTCACGGTGCAGCCGTGGGCCAGGCAGAGGCGCCGGAAGGGCAGGTTGCCGCCTTTCGTCAGAGGGGCGAGAAAGACGCGGCCGCGGAAGTCCATCGGCGCCATCCTGGCCGTTGCGCCCGGCGCTTTCCACCGCGCTATACTCCGGCGACCTCTCACCTCGGTCATCACCATGCAACTCACCCATCTCATGGGCGCCGGAGTCGCGCTCGCGGCACTCGGCTGGCTGCTGTCCGCCCACGAAGCCGTCAACCCGCCCGTTGCACCAGTTGCGCCACTCGCGCCCCCGCCGGCTCCGCCCGTTCCAAACGGCCACTACGTGCTCGTCGTCGAAGGCGACCGCGACCAACTGAACATCACGCACGCGAGCGCCAAGCCGGCTCCGTGGGCCGGCGTGCCCGTGGGCTTCACCAGCGACTGGACGCTCACGATCCGCGACGCGCGCGGCGAACTGCTCGCCGAGGTGCCGCTCGACGTGACCTCGTTTGCCACCAGTGCTCTCGAGAAGGGACAACCCCTGCAGGTGCAGGGCTGCATCGTGCGCGACTCGCACATCGCGATGCTCGTCAACGTGCCACGCTTCGACGAAGCCGCGTCCTACACGTTTGTGCGAAGCACCGGTCGCGCCGATCAGACAGCCCTGGGCACCACTCCCGGCGATCGCGTGCGCGAACTCGTCGGAGGTGGCCGATGAAGCGCCGCTCCTGCACCGCCGCCGCCTGGCTCACAGCTGCCCTGTTCGCCGCCACCGCTGCGCTCGCCCAGGCACCGATCGTCACGACGGTGCTCAACAACGGCTCGACGCAGTCGCGCTACGACATCGTGATCCTTGGCGACGGCTATCAAGCGTTCGAGCAGCCGCTGTTCAACCAGAACGTGCAGACGTTCTTGACGGCGCTGTTCCAGAAGGAGCCGTACCAGACCTTCGCAGCCTACTACAACGTGCACACGGTCTTTCGCGCCAGCAACCAGAGTGGCGCCGACCATCCCGAACTCACGCCACCGGTCTACGTCGACACGGTCTACGACTCGACCTACAACACAGGCGGCGTCGTTCGCTGCGTCTACATCCAAAACAGCTCGCTCGCCCTCGCCGACGCAGCCCTCGCACCGGCCAACGAAGGTCGCGTGCTCGTCTTCGTCAACGACCCGGTCTACGGCGGCTGCGCGGGCACGTTCGCAGTCAGCTACAACGGCGGCAGCATGAGCGAGGTGCAGATCCACGAGATCGGCCACAGCTTAGGCCAGCTCGCCGACGAGTACGACTACCCCAACCAGACCTACACCGGTGGCGAGCCATCGACGGTCAACACCACGACGTCGCCAACGGGCCAGAAGTGGTCGATCTGGCACGGCACGGACGGCATCAGCGCGTTCGAGGGTGCCGGCTACTACCAGTACGGACTCTATCGGCCCAGGAGCAACTGCCTCATGCGAGCCCTCGGCCAAACACTGTGCTCCGTGTGCCGAGAGAACATCACGAAGCTGCTCAACGCGATCGTGCAGACCATCGGCCAGACCTTGCCCGCGACGACGAACGTGCAGGTGCTCGTGCCCAATCTGCAGACGTTCTCGATCGCCCACTTCGTGCCTGCTGGCAACAACCCGGTCATCGCGTGGAAGGTGGACGGCAACATCGTGCCCGGCGCAAACTCGACGAGCTACGTGCTCGACTCGACGACCTTCAGTCTTGGGCAGCACTCGGTCGGCGTCACCGTGCAGGACCAAACGGCATTCGTGCGCAGCGACCCGAACAACACGATGCGCGACTCGTACAGCTGGCAAGTCACGGTCACCGATCCGAGCGCCGCGAACCTGCGCATCCCAGCGTTCACGACCAGCAGCCTCTGGGTGATGCGCGGCAGCACGATCACCTTGTCGGCAAACGTGAGCAACGACGGACCCGCGAGCGCCGGTCCGTTTGCCATCGAGTACTTCCTCACTCTTGGCACGAACTGGACGCCGCAGGACGTCTACCTGGGCAGCATCACGATCTTTGGACTCGGTGCCCTGCAGACGACGACGGTGACGCACCAGGTGCAGCTGCCCTGGCACCTCTTGCCACAGGTCTACCGCGTGTTCGCGGTGGTCGATCGCGCCGACACCGTGCACGAATCGAACGAGACCGATAACCAGCGAATGCTCGTGCTGATCGGCCAACCGAGCCCGTGCGTGACCAAGCTCGAGTTCCAGGATCCGCTGCTCTACCCACACGACTCCGCCACCTTGTCGGTTGCCAGCGGTGGCACCGTGCATCCGACCGTCGTCGCGCCGTGCGCGGACCCGGCGACGACGCTCTACCTGATCGCGTGGACCGCGTCGGGCACGAGCCCAGGCCTGCCGCTGAGCCCGACCGTGACCCTGCCGCTCAACCCGGACTCACTGACGCAGCTCGGCCTGGACACCCTCAACACAAACGTGTTCGGCGCGTTCCTCGGCATCCTCGACGCACAGGGTCTCGGCCATGCGACGTTCGCGCTGCCGCCAGCCTCGGGCCTGCCGCTGGCGCAGACGCACTTCGCGGCGGTGCTGCTCGGCTCAGTGCAGCTGTTCACGGCGGTGACGAATCCGGTCGAACTCGTGCTGGGTCAGTAGGCTCGTTTGCGGACGCGAGCCAGCGACTCGCGCGAAACTCAGCGAATCGTCAAGAACCCCACCGGATCGCCGACGACAGCCGTCTCGACCAGATCGTCGCCCGCCTCGACCGTTGCCCCCGCCGCATCCGCCTGCTCGAGGAACCACGCGAC
>JBDSBS010000649.1:0-3481 GCA_039921435.1 Planctomycetota bacterium
GTCGTTCCTTGGCAAGCGCAAGCCTCAGTGGATGCAGTAGGGTCGGCGAGACCGTTTGGGCGGAGACCAGCCGCCGGTGCTAGACCTCTGCTAGGCCTCTGCTAGGCCTCGACGAAGACGCGTGCGACGCGGCCCGCCGATTCGCGGCGGGGACTGGTGCTTCAGCGGCGTGGTCGTTCTTGGGACGAACCGTATCGTTGTGTCTCGTGCCGGCTCGCAGCCGCCGTCAGGTTGGCCAACAACGCGCCTTCGACTCCTGCCGACGTCGCGCGCGCGAGCAGCTCTCGCGGTGTCTCCCCGTGCCGCAGCGCGAGCCCCGTCGCCCGCACGGCGCGCTGCAGCTGCACGATCGCCGGCAGGCTCTGCCGGCGCCGTCGCCACAGGCAGCCTAGCACGACCGCCGCTGCCAAGAACGTCGCTACTGCGAACGGCCGCGCAGCCACGGTCGCCGGCATGTCGTGCAACGCTTGCAGCCATCGCGTCCGTTTGCTGCCATCGAAGGCGACGACCTCGTTCCACAGTGCGTTGAGGTCCGAACGCATGCCGCCCCACCAGGAGCCGTCGGCGGCCTTCTGGCCCACTACGTCGCTCGGCGGCGTCGCATCGAGCGTGACCCAGGCGCCGTTCGGCAGCAAGGCCTCGACCCAAGCGTGTGCATCGCGCGCTCGCGCGACGACGGCGCCGCTCTGCGGATCCTGTTCGTGCGCGAGGTAGCCACCGACGAGCCGACACGGCACGCCCTGCAGTCGCAGCAACAGAGCCAGCGTGGTGGCGAAGTACTCGCAGTGGCCAGCACCCGAGCCGATCAGAAACTCGCCGAGGTTGCGGGCGAAGCCCGGTCCGCCTGGCAGCTGGTAGCGACGGTGCTGCTGCAGCCAATCGCAGCTGGTGCGTGCGATCGCCGCGGTCTCCGCATCCGGCGGCAGTTGTTCTCGCAGGCGCTGGGCGAGGTCGTGAACGATGACGGGCAAGCCACTGCTCGGCAGAGTCAGCATGTGTTCCCGAGCGCGCGCCGACGGCGGCGCGGCCGACGGCTCAAAGCTGAGGGTCACCGTGTAGTCGAGCCAAGGGCGCTTCGCCTCCTCGACTCGCAGGAACGCCAGCACGCCATACGGCTTCGGATCGATCAGGATCCCGTCGCCGTTGCCGAGCCGGATCCCCGCGCTCGCCAGTGGGCACAGCAGGCGCCGCGTCGCGAGATCGTGCAGTTGCACGCGTAAGCTGATGCCAGCGGCCTCCGCACTGCGCTGCCAGCTGCCGTCTCGCTGGCCTCGCCACGGGACATCGGTCGCGAGGCGTTCGCCAGCATCGGTGTCCTGTGGCAGCCAGGCGACGCCGTCGAAGATCGAGAACGCGGTCGCGCGCCAGTGGCTCGGCACCTGCTCCGCACGCCCTTTCGGGGGCACGATGCGCAGAACCACCTCGTCGCTGAGTTGGGTCGGCAGTTCGCGGTCGATGCGGATCTGGTCGGCGAGGCCCGCTTCGTGCCCGAGTGCCATGGCCTCACCGAGCCACCCCTCGCGATGGAAGTTGCGCGGCCACACGACGAAGACGATCGCCGTGCAGCAGCCGACCGCCATCGTGCGCGGCACGCTGTCGCGAAACACGGCGCGCATCACGGTGGCGCCAGGGTTCGTGCCGCGCCGGGCGAGCACGTAGACCTGCAGCGTCGGCACGAGCACGAAGCTGTGCGCGATGAACAGCAGTGACCAGCCAAGATCCGGCGCGAAGAAGCTCGTCACGAACGCGACGAGGAACGAGTTGAAGAAGATCAGGTCCGGTCGCTGGCGTTCGCCGATGTTGTTGAGCAGGTGCACCTGGCACAAGACGGCGAGCAGCAGGCCGTCCTCGAGCATGTGCAGCAGGCCAGTCGTCGTCGCGTGCCGCACGAGCAGCGCGAACACGAGCAGCACGCCCAGATTCCAGGCACAGCGGTACAGCCAATATCGCTGCAGTCGGCGCAACCAAGGCGAAGCCGCTGCCAGCAGCCAGAGCGGCAACAGTTCGCCGCTCGACACCACCGCTGTGGCTTCGACGAAGCCGAGGTCGAGCAGCGTCAGCAGGAGCAGCAGCGGGAACAGGCAGTCACGCATCGCCGCTCTCCAGGCTGCGGGCGGCCGGTAGACGCAGGGACCCTCTCGAGCCAGCGGGCGGGTTGGCTGCCGAGTGCGGCAACGTTGTTGCTGCGGCGAGCCAGCGCAGCGCCGTCTCGTCGTTGCGGTCGCTGCCGATATGCACCGCAAAGTCCTGGCTGGTGATGCGCAGAGCGCGTTCGCGCCGCGTCACGGCGAGCAGCAGGTTCGTCGTCGTCGACAGCGCCGATTCGAGCTGCTGCTCGGTGCACCGACGGTCGAGCACGACTTCGATGCCGTTGCCCGCTTCGTGCTCCCGTTCCTTCACGATGGGCGTGCCGCGCCGCGCGCTGGCCCGCCAATGCACGTCCGCCATGGCGTCGCCGCCGCGGAACGCGCGCAGCCCGGCCACGGTCGAGCTGCACTTGCCCGACGTTGCCAGCGGGCCTGTGAACGCGCGGATCTGTTGCTGCGCGGTCGCGGGGGCATCGGGTGCCGGGTAGGTGACGATCTCGGTGGCCGTCCGCAGGTCGCGACGCACGCGGAAGAAGCCGAACGGAAAGCGCGAGACGAGGCTGAGTCGCTGAACGGCGTGCACGCCGCGCGGCAGGCCTGGCAGCGAGGCTTGCAGCGCGCAGTCGCCGATGAGCAGCGGTGTATGGGCGAGTTCGAAGACCTGGCCCCGCACGGCGACTTCGATGGCCAGGTCGAAACGCACCTTGCGCCCCCCGAGCACGTGCAGGCGCAGCGGGCGCGCCGCACCGGCAGCGGCGAGCGGCACGTCACCGATGTGCACATGCACCGTGCGCACGTTGCGACAGGCCCACCACGCGCCGAGGCCGCCGAGCACGCAGCAGAAGGCAATCAGCAGGAAGAACAGGTTGCTGTAGCTGGTCGCCAGGAACGCCACTTCCAGGGCTGCGAGCAGCAACATGCCCTTCAGGCCGAGCTCGGTCGGGCGGATGCGCACAGGCGTTGCCGCCTACAGCGGCACCTCCGTGCCGCGCACCAGTTCGCGCACGAGTGCATCGGCGGGCCCTTCGCCGCGCAAGAAGATGCGGTGGGCGAGCGCTGGCACCGCGAGCGCCTTGAGGTCGTCTGGCAGCACATAGTGACGGCCGTCGAGCAGGGCCCGCGCGCGCGCGGCGCGCAACCAGGCGAGTGCGGCCCGCGGGCTTGCTCCCAGTTGCACATCGCCGTGGCGACGGCTCGCCTGCACGACGCGGTAGGCGTACTCGGCGACAGGCGGGCGCACCTGGACTTCGTTCGCCGCTGCGCGCAGCGCCAACAGGTCCGCGAGTGTCAACACAGGGTGCACGGAGGTCAGCTGAGTTTCTGGATCTGCACCGCTGTAGAGCCCCAGTTCGAACGCGGCTTCGGGGTAGCCGATCTCGACGCGCACGAGGAAG
>JBDSBS010000650.1:0-3620 GCA_039921435.1 Planctomycetota bacterium
TCACGCGCCGCCTGGCTCCGAAGTCGGCCGCAAGCGCGACTCCGTTGGAGCCGTCACTCGAGAGCAGCCGCGCGCCGACCTTGAGCTTGCTCTCCTCGCCATCGACCGCCTTTTCGAGGTGCACCACCGACTGCTGCAGCTCTCCGAGACCGACCTGGGCCCGAGCCACGTCGAGCTTGCAGGTGTTGATCTGCGGGTCGATCTGGCGGATCAGGCTCTCGGCCCGCTTGAGCTCGACATCGATCGGAATCTGACCGGCGATGCTCTCGCGCACGGACGATGCCATCGTGCCGACGTAGCTGGGGAAGGCGGTGCCCAAGAACAGGAACCCAGCCCCACCGAGCACCACGCCGCTGAGGAGCATCCACTTGAAGGTCTTGCAAATCATGTCGTTTCCTTTGGCAGGTTGACTGGACGCCGATCGCGGCGCCGAGCCCCCCCATGCGGTGGCGGCGGGCGAGTATTCGCCAGCGCGACGACATTTCTGGCAGGGCCACCGCTTGCAGGGCCACCGAGCCAATCGAGCCAACCCAAGCGGCCACTCCCTCAGGCGCGGGAACGACGCAGCGCCGCTGCCGTCGACCGCAGCAGGCGGTCGCGCATGTCTTCCAGCACCGGAGTGCGCGCCAGGTCGTCGCGCACGCGCAGGTCCTCGACCACCGCGTTACAGTAGGGACACTGGCTGTCATGAAGGTGGAACTGCACGAAGTCAGCTGCCCCCCCGCTCAAACCACCCTGCAGCCAGCTCTGCAGGAGGTCGGGATGCGGGCACGAGATGCGCTCGTCGCGCCACACCGTCGCCACCGTGAACGCGAGCTTGGGGTCGATCCCGTCTTCGGCGTCGCTCATCTTGCCCCCGGTTGCCAAAGGCCGAGGAATAACGAGTGGTTCGGATCCCGCTGCCTTGCCAGACCACGCAGACGATCGACTGCGCGAAACTTGATGCCGGCCACGGCCTTTTCGTCGGCGATGCCAAAGCGCGTGGCAGCGTCCTTGTTGCGCCCGCCCAACACGAACAGGTATTCGAGCACCATGAGCTTCTGGAACTCGCCGGCCGACCACAGCTCCCCGACGAGTTCGCGCAGGATCTGCGCCAGCACCCGGCGCTGTCGCCGGTCGTCTTCGTTGCGCACGACCTTCTCTTTCGGCTGCGGCGTCGCCTCGTGGGCCATGTTTTCGAGCCAGAGTTGGCTGCGGTCGCTCTGCTCGTCAGGCTTACTCGGCACGAGCGTCATCTTGTGTTTGCGATAGTGATCGATAACGCGATTCTTGGCGATGCCGAACAGAAACTGATCGAGCGTGTAGGTCGGATCGAACCCGGCGATGCCGCGCAAGGCGCCCAGGAACACATCCTGAGTGAGGTCCTCCGCGGTCTGATGGTCGACGACGTAACGCTTCACGTAGAAGTAGATGCGGCGGTAGTAATCGTCCTGAAGCGATGCCCACGCAGTTTCGTCGTTGGCCTGGAGCATCGCGATCTCGTGAACTCGTTCGCTCATGGCAGGACCGGATGATAGCAGGTCGCCAGCGACTCGCCCTCACGCTGCGGAGAACAGGGCCAAGACGACGACGACGACGAGCAGCACCAAGGCCGCCATGATCAGCAGGCCGAGCAGCTGCGCCGTCAGCCCCAGGATCTTGAAGGGCAGTTTGACGAGCCAGACCAAGCCACGCCCCGCCAAAGCGCTGACGAGCCGAACTGGCAGGAACATCAGGTAGAGGCAGCTGTCGATCAGCAAGAACAGCACGCGCACGACGAAGGCGAGCACCCCCGTTGCGCGTCCGACTGGTCGCCAGGGCATGCCGTAGGGACTGTCGGCCGCGTCGCGCAAGGGAGGGGGCTCCGCGGGTGCGGGTGACGGCACCGATGATGTCGACGAAGGCGCCGACAGCGGCTGCCTGGCCTCGCGCGGCAACTGCCCGTTCCACTGCATGCTCTCGCCCAGCGCAACCGGCGCCTGCAGCGCGCGCAACAGCTCGGTGACCGATGCGAAACGATCGACTGGGTCCTTGGCCAAGCACCGCAGCACAATCTCGCGATCGGCCAACAGACTCTGGGGCGGGAACTCGGGAGCGGCAACTTCATGCTTGCGCAGCACCTCCCACTCGGAGTCGCCCCGGAACGGAACATCGCCGTACAAACACTCGAAGAGCAAGATGCCCAGCGAGTAGATGTCGCTGCGCGCATCCCCGCGGCGCTGCAGCATCTCGGGGGCCATGTAGTACGGAGTGCCGCGGCCGAAGCTCAGCGAGTTGCGCGAGACGGAGACCAGCTTGCTGAGGCCGTAGTCGCCGACGCGAGCCACGTCCCCCTTCAAGAAGATATTCGCGGGCTTGAGGTCGAAGTGTACCAAGGAGTGATCGTGCAGCGCCTGCACACCGCGCGCCGCCTGCACGAAGATGCGCAGCGCATCTTCTCGGCCCAGGCTGCCCTGCTGCAGACGCTTCTGGAGCGTCTCCTGGCCCGCGTAGCTCATCACGAGATACGGGATGCCGTCGACCGTGCCCTTGTCTTCGATCGAAACGAGGTTCGGATGGTCGATCTGGGCGAAGAACTGGACCGTCTCGAGTTCGCGGGCAACCGCATCGCGCACGGTCTCGTCGTCGACCTTCAGGAACTTGATCGCATAGTCCTTGCCGATCGATTCCTTGCGGGCCTTGAACACCATGCCAAACATCCCGCCGCCGAGCTTATTGACGATCTCGAAGCCCGGCAGGAAACCCGGCTTCCGGTAGTTCAAGTAGAACGACTCCCAATCCACTCGCGGCGGCGTTGGCTGAGCGGGGTCGATGCGGGGTGCCTCCATTGCGGTCATTCTCGATGCTACACCAGGAATGTGACGGCCGGCACGGCGATGCCCGCACAGAGACCGAGCAGCCGGAGACGCCCGGTCATGTAACCACGCGACAGCCGATCGACCCAACCTAACAGAACCGCGAGCACGACCCAGCCCACCGCGATGCCCCCGTACTTGAGTACTGTGGTGCGTTGCAACCGTTGTAATTCACGGCGCAGCTGGCGCTCCCCCTGTAGCACTTGCCGCGGCTCTTCAGCGATCCACAGCGTGGTCTGATAGCTGTTGCCGAACTCGTGAATGCGCTCCTTGTCCTCGCGATCGACGCAACGCACGATCTCGGCCACGGGCAAGTCTCCGAGCCAACGGCGCAGAGGTTCCTTCGCCAGCACCTCCGGCAACCAAAACGGCCGCTGCAGAGCCAGCGCTCGACTCGCCCGCTCCTGCCACAGCTCGCGCACGTGGTCCTCTGCTCTCCGCTGCGCCGAAGCAAACGCCTGCGCCTCACTCAGTTCGATCTCACCGCGCACGGCCACTGCAGCGGCCATCGCAGCGGCTGGCGCCTGTGGCACCAGGCTGGCAAGGCAGGTCGAGAGCAGCACTTCGAGCATAGGCACCTCCGGAAACACCTGCCGCTACGCGGGGCGGGTGCACCTATTCGCAGGAAGAGCAATCGGGGGCGTGGATTCGCCGTTCAAACGGGTCTGGATCTGACACTGAGCAGTTCGAGGGGTTTCACGCGGCACGGCTCCTGACAGAGGTTCGCTGCGTGGCGAAGAGCTTGGCCATGGCGTCGTTCCAGCGGTCGCTGAGTGCGAGGGCGCG
>JBDSBS010000651.1:0-15191 GCA_039921435.1 Planctomycetota bacterium
CGTCAACCACGACAAGCTCACTGCGACGTAGAGCAGCGTCACCGGCAACAACAACGAGGCGTCCAGGCCGAGCACAAAGCCACCGAGCAAGCCAGTCACGGCCTGCACAGAGGCCACGCACGCGAACAGCTTGGCGAATGCCGGCACGAGCGCGCCGTAGCGCCCGTCGTAGAGAGCGTCGGCCAACCAACGGGTCGCGGCCATCTGCAGGCCGCCGATGGTGACGAAACTCGTGGCGAACACGATGCCGACCAGGGACAAGAACCGTTCGACCACGGGTCCGGGCAGCTGCGACCGAACTGACGGCCGTCGCCCGCTCACGGTCGCAGCACGGCCAGCCGACCGGCGAGCATCAGCAACGCGGGCAGCGTGCCAGGCACGGCCTGCGCCGGCGGCACCCAACGCACAAACGTGTAGTCCGAGAGGGGACTCGGCATCGTGAACCGCAGGCGCCGCGCGTGCACACCATCACCATCGAGCACTTCGACGCGAAAGCCGAGCTGTTCGCGTTCGACCACCGTGCCGGGGACGAACGGCGTGCCGGGGAACAACATCGCAGCCTGCTCCATCAACTGCTCGGCTGTTTCGACCTCGAACGTGTTCGCATCGATGCGCGCGACTTGCAGGCCGGCCCGGCGCGCCTGCCCCATCGGCCATGTCGACAGCACGTGCACGCGCAGATCGGGGCGGGCCAGGTGCACACGGAGCTGGGCTTCGGCGAATTGCGCGTGGATCGGATCACCCGGAAAGTCGAGCAAGCACACCGTCTTCGCGGTCAGCAGCGAGTCCTGCGCGTGTCGCAGCAGTTCGCGCAGCGCGTAGGCTTCGCGCGGTCGGTGGCTGATGTCGAGGTTCTTGCGCCAAAGCCAAGAGGCCTGGTGCGAGATCCATACGAGCAGCACGACGCCGAAACCGACTCGCAAGCGCGGCCCCGCGCGTTGCACCACGAGTCCAGCCCACACGGCCAAGGCCACCGACGGCAGGTAGAGGTAGCGTTCGGTGATGTAGACGAAGCTCGTCGGCAGCCAGGTCGCGAGCGCCAGCGTGGCGGCAAGCCAAGTGCGGCGGTCTCGCCGCAGCCACACGGCCGTCGCGAGCAGGCAGGCGACGACGACGAGCGAACCTGCGGTGCTCGTGAACGCACCGTACTGATCGGGCCGCAAGAACGGCGGCGTCAGCTGACCGAGGCAGAGGTTCTCGAGGTAGTTGCGCAAGCCAGTCAGCACATGCATGACGAAGCCCGGGTGACTCGGCAAGACGAAGTAGGGATAGACGAGTTGGCTGCCGGCAGCCGAGTCGAGCGCGACCCAGCGCACGCTGAAGTACGCGGGTATCGACAGGCCGTAGCCCCACCAGAGTCGACGATCGCGGCGCCAGGAATCGCGCACGCCGGCACAACGCCGCGAGATCCACACATCCCACGCGAGGCAAAGCAGCGGCAACGCGATGGTCAGTTCTTTGGCCGCCAATGCAAACACGAAGCACGGCACCGCCAACCACCGCCAGCAGCCGCGCTGGCTCGGCATGCCATGCAGCAGCAGCGCGCCGAGGAACGCCGACGCCGCAAGCGTCTCGTTGCGACCCGCGACGTACCAGATCACCTCCGAGTGGCACGTGAACGCAGCGAACAGCAGGCAACAAGCCGCAGCGATCCATCCTGCCCGCAGCAGCCGGAACAGCAGCACGACGACCAAACCACAAGCGAGCCCGTGCAGCGCGAGATTGGTGCGCAGGAGCGCCCCTGGCCCGCCGCCAAACGCAGCGACGTCAACCCAGTAGCTCGCGATCAACGTCGGGCGGAAGAAGCGCACGACCGCCGTCGTGTCGACCCACCAGAGGTGATCCCAGCGGTTCTCGACGACGCACGCCTGCCAGAAGCTCGTGTGTCCCGCGGCCACTTCCTGCAAGAGGCTCAGGAACCGGTGGTCATCGGGCTCGAGCTGCGGGTAGTCCAACACACACAACCCCGTGCCGAGCACCATGGCAGCCACGGCACACCACAGAGCCCAGAGCCAGACGGTCTCGGCGGTGAGGATCGAGTTGCGCGACATGAGCCGAGCTACTAGAGCGAGACGCGCTCGCCGGGCTGTGCAACGGCGAATCCCGCCGCCTCGATCCGGGCTGTGACCGCCGGCTCGCGCAGAGCCGGATTGCTGTGGTTCAAGTGGATGAACCGCACCGCACCCGGATGCAGCCGCGCGAAGTGCTGCAGGCGCTGCATCGTGTCGGTGATCAGCGGATGGCGGATCTCGGCCATGTTGCGTTCGGGCAATTCGCTGCCATCGAAGAAGGTGCCGTCGACATAGGCGGTGTCGATGCCGGCCAGCAACCGGTCCAACAGGCCGGGCGCACGATCCCACGCATCGATGTCGGGCACGAACAAAACGGCGCGGTTCGGTCCGCGGATCTGAAACGCCATCGTGTCGCTGAACTCGTCGCGGTGAGGAACCGCAATCGCGGTCACTTCGAGTCCTTCGATCGGCGCGAAGGGCTGCTCGACGAGGAACTCGCGCGGCGCGATCTGTTCGAGCTCGACCAACTGCCGCCACGGCCCGTTGGTGCGCAGGAACGAAGCGAAGCGCGGCGAACAGTGCACGGGCAACTGCGCGGCGGAGGCGACCTCGCGGCCGAAGAACGCGAGCCCGAGGTAGTGCCCGATGTGCGCGTGCGTCACCAGCACCGCATCGACAGGCTTGCGACCGCGCCCGGTGATGCCAGCCAGGCGCTGCAGCAGGGCGACCTGTTCTTCGACGCGCGGCGTCGCTTCGACGAGAAGCAGCGAACCGCTCGTGTGATCGACCACGCCGAGACTCGCCGGGTAGAGCACGCGCCCATCGCGACGCGCGTTGGCGCAGCATGGCCGTTCGCAGCCAAAGTGGGGCAAGCCGCCGTCCTGGGCCGTGCCAAGCACGAAGAGTTCGAACCGACTCGGTGCGGAGCGCACACCGGGCGCCGAGCAACTGAGCGTGGCACAACAGAGTACCAGCAGCAGGCGGGCCTGCGCGGCACGTCTCTGCACTCGGACAAGCGTCGCGCTCACAAGAACCCGTCCGGGCGAACGCGCGCAACCTGGGGCCTCTTCCACCCGAGACACTCGCCCGCCACCACCAGCGACCAGGCCACGACCTCGATGAGCTTGAGCAACAGGTCTGGCAGATGATCCTGCACAGACGGCACGAGGCGTACGACGACGAGGCCGAGCACGACCAGGAAGCCAGCGTAACAGAGCAGTTTGGCGCGACCGACCTGCTCGTCGCGGCGAACGAGCCAGCCCAGAACACCCACACCGGCGAGAAAGAACACTCCCAACGCGACATCCCGGTAGAGCGCGTGGGCGCCGCGCAACTTCAGCTCCGGATCGATGGCCGTCGTGATGCTCAGACCGAGTGCATGCAGGTACGCGTGCAGGTCGACGATCTTGTCGAGCACGATCACGACGGTGCCGGCGACGACGATCCACCAACCCACGCGCGCACCGGGTGCCGCACGGCGCGCGAGTGTGGCCGCGACGCAACCCGTCGCACCCCACAACACGGCCTCGAGCCACGGCATGTCTAAGGCGTCGCCTTCACCGGGTAACATAGAACTCCTTTCGCGGTGCGGCGCCCTTGTTCGGCAGCGAGCCGAGCAACAGGGCGAGCAGGGTAAGGGTGGCGAGCATCACGCCCAGCACGCTCTTGCCGGGCTCGTAGGCGATCACATCGGGCATCCAGCCATCGACCGAACACGTTCGAACCGCGATATAGATCCCATCGAGCGACATCGCTGCGAACGCCAGGCGCTCCCACTTCGTGAGTCGCGCGCACAAGCGGCGGGCGCAAAAGAAGGTCCAGACAACCAGGCCGAAGAAGACGACCCCGATCGCGACCTTGAACGAGAAGCGCTGCCCGTAGACGCCCCATTCGGCCAGCAGTTCGCGACCGGCGAAGTAGATCGGCTTGTTCCAGCCAAAACCGTGCAGGCTGGCCAGCAACACTGCGCCGAACACGAGCGCGATTCGCGCCGCCCCGCCGAGTCGCTTTGCGCGAAAGGCCGCGACGACCGCCGCCGCGAGCCAGAGCAGAGTGATGGCCATCGAAGCATCCATGCGCTGGGTCCTCTAGCCCGGACGATTCATGAGGGGGCGAGCGAAAGCCCGCAATGCCGCTTGCTGCCAAGGCGCGCGGCAGGTTGCCTCGTCGAGCCATGGCCCAGCCGAGCTGGGCCATGACTCGCAAGGCTTCCTCCCTGCACAACTGCGTCGCGCAGGATCGGTTCTCCCGGAGGCGTGGTGTCTGCCACGCTGAGTGTCGCGCAACGAAGGTGGCGTGCGGCAGGGCGGTGCTTGTCGCCGATCTCTCATGGATAGTCCGGGCTAGGCGCCGCGCGGCTCGAACTCCGCGGGCAAGGCGATCACGTTGTGCAGTTTGCGCTGCAACATCGTCGCCGGATCGTAGTCGCGGAACTGGCCGCGGTGCAGGTATTGGAGCCGGTAGCCGCGCTCGAGCAGGAAGTCGCACACTTCGCGGCCGCTCGTGGCGGCCCGCTGCAGAGCGGACTCGTTGACTTCGAACAACACGGCCGGCCGGTGGCGAGCGAGCAGCGCGGCTGCCCCGCGCAGCACGCGCAGTTCGTAGCCTTCGACGTCGATCTTGACGAAGTCGAGCCGCGGCACCGCGGCCAAGACCTCGTCGAGGCACTTGACCTCGATTCTGTCCACAGCGGGCGGCGCAACCCTGTCAACGCCGTCGACGACGAAGAAAGCCGAACCTGGATTGCCTGCGGTCGCCACCTGCAGGCGGCCGCGCGACGGTGCATCCGACAGGCCGAAGGCGTGCACGGAGACGTTGCGTACTGCACTCAGCTCGAGGTTGCGGCGCAGGATCGGCAACATCTCGCGCGACGGCTCGAACACGTGCACGTGCCCGCGGGGAACCGAGGCGGCGAAGCTCAGAGCCGTCGTGCCGATGTTGCCGCCGACATCGACGACGACGCCGTCTCGAGGACACAACCGCGCGCAGGCGTGGCCGACTTCCAACTCGCCTGGCCCGTAGCAGAATGCCAGCACGTCCGTCAGGCGCGACAGGTCGAGCTCCATACGAATCGCCGGCGAGAATCGCACCTGAACGAGTTCTCGCTCGACGCGCGGCACGACCGCGAACCAGCGGTTGACGTTCCACACGGCGCGCCAACGCCGGGAGTCGAACCAGGTCGACCGCGAGTGCGCGGTGTGCGACCAGAGCCAGCGCAACAGTCGATTGACGGCAGGTGCGAGCGGCAGCCACACGCGTCGGTGCCAGGCAAGTTGCGTTGGCGAGAGCGGCCTGAAGTCCATTGGGCGGGCGTCGAGATCGCGCGCCGCGCGACCAGTCGCCGAGCGCAGAGGCCCCAAGGCTAGCCATCTCGCACCGAGATTTCGCCCGTGCAAACGTTCCGCCGGTGCCGCCCGCCCGCCCGGAAGCAGTGGAGCCTGCTCGGTCGGGCCGGCGCGTCGGCCGTAAACACGCACTCGTGGCGCGCGGTCAGTTGACGGCAGCGCTGCCGATCACCAACTCGAGCGCTGGCGACATCAGATAACCGGCCGCGTTTTCGTTGGGCGCGAAGACGAGCAGCTGCGACCAAAGCGAGCGGCCAACCCAGCCTGAGTCCGGCGTCCAATCCAGCATGATGATGCCGCGACCAGCCTCGCGGCGCAGCATGGCGTTTGGCGAGTAGCTCGGCAACATGACGTACTCAGGGTTGATGAGCAGCGAGCAGCCCGCGGGAGCGAGCAGCACGGGACTCGCGTAGGGACTGAGGCTCAGGATCAAGAGCGCCAAATCGTCGGGTGGCGCAGGAAACGGACAGGCGCGGGTGGTCCACGTGATGCGGAGCTGCTGGCCCACGCGCGGCTCGCTCCACATCGGCCGGATGCCCGGATTGACGCCCCCCGCCGGCGTGCAACTCGTCGGTCCGTGCACGATTCGCATGTTGCCGCGCACTGGTTCCGAGAACAGCGCCGCGATCGCTCGCGCGACTGGAGTCGAGCGGAAGAACTGCTCTGGCTCGACCAAGCGTGCGCTGGCAGGCACGGCAGTCGCGACACTGGTCGGGAGACTGGTTGGGAGACTGCTCCGGACACCGGCCGGCTGAGTCGCCGAAAGCGCGAACGGCAAGTCGATCGTTTGGGAGACAGGGAACACCAAAGGGCATTCCTCACAGCCACACAGCAGCAGGCCAGTGGCGAGCAAGACGAACGAGCGAATCATGGGTCTATCCAGTGTTGCGGTGCGACGGATGTGTGGTTGGCGCGCCACCGCGATGCGATGCGAGCCATTCGTAACCTCAGACCAAACGGAGCCAGGAGTTGCGCCTGACCAAACGCTTCGCTTGACCAGCCAAGGGAGCTCTCACGATGAGTCGAATCACCGCCTTGGCATGGCCACTACGAACTGCGCCCGCCCGCTGGTCGCGCTTTCTGCGACCTTCTGCGTAGGTCGCGTTGTCACCCGTCCACGGACTTGTCGAGCACCGTCACGCACTCGACGATGCACAGCTCTCCACACAACCGAACCGCTCATGCGCCAACTTCTCCTGCTCGGCCTCACCTTCGCCGCCGCCATGGACCCCGCCGCCGGTCAGGTCGCACCCGATCGAACCGTCGTCGCGACGAACGTTCCCGCCGGTCCGCCAGCGACACGCTTGCTCGCCATCGACAGCCTTGGCGCCATCGCGAACTACGGAAGCTTCCCGTCCGATGCCGCGGCACCTCGGGCGGTCGCGATCGATCCGTACGATCGGCACATCGTGCTCGCGGTCGCCCTTGGCGGCATGTCGCGCTTGCTGCGCCTCGTGCCCGACGGCTCCTCGTTCACGCAGGAGATCGTGCTCGGCGATGTAGCCGGCGTCTGCGTGCAGGTCGAAGTCGTCGACGACCACATCTTCGCGGTTGTCGAAGGCGCTGCCGGCGGCGTCTATCGGTTGCCGCGTCACGGTGGGCAGCCCGTGCAGACCGTGTTCCGTCCGAATGCGGCCGCGCTGATGCCATTTGGTTTCGGCACGGTCGGCATCCTCGCGTGGTCCGGTACGACCGCACCGAGCGCCACTGACCCGGGCCTGGAGTTCCTCGACTTCGACACAGGCCAACTGCAATGGGGACCGTTTTCATGGCCGGGGTTTCAGCCGCTGCAAGTGACCGGACTCATCGACCTGCCGACCGGGGCATCCCGGCAGCTGCTCGCGTTCGCCGACGGCACGTTTGCGGTGCACCTCGCCGGTGCAGGCAACCCGACGCCGTTGCCCGTCTCGCCGCCAGTGCCAATGGGTGGCGCCAGAGCCTTCAAGGTGGACTCGGGTGGCGCAGTTGGCATTGGCCTCGGCGGCATCAGCCACCCGTGGCTCTACAGCATCGACGCGTTCACCGGCATGCGCACGATCCTGTCGGGACCACTGCCCGGCGATCCGGTCGACTTCGCTCTGCCACTGGCCCCGTTCCCGCAGCTGCTGGCCTTCGGCAGCGACTGCGGCGGCGCGCCCCCACCCTCCTTGGTGCTCGGCGCAGGCGGGCCGCCGCAGATCGGCAACTCATCGTTCGACGTGCTACTCGGCAGCGCCGCGCCCGGGCAGCTCGTGGTCTTCTTTGCCGGCTTGACCGACATGCTGCCGGGGCTCTTGCCGTTCCCACTTGCGGGCGGCTGCCTACTCCGCGTGCGGCCCGACTTCGGCGAACTGTACCTCGCCAACATCGGCGGCGGCGCTCGGCAGCCGCTGCCGATTCCCAACCAGGCGAGTCTCGCGGGGCAGGTGATCTTGGCCCAGTGGTTGACCGTGCAGGGCCCCCAGTTTGGCGCGACTCGCGCCGTCGCGATCGCGCTCGGTCCGTGACGAAGCTGCTGGCATGAGTTGTGGCCAACGTCCTGTTCGTCAAAACTCACGCCAAAAGTTTGCCCCTCATGCCCGCGCCGTGAACCACGCGCGCGGCGCGCCCAACACGAACGGCGCTCCGTCGGGCGCCATCACAGCCACCTCGCCGAAGCCGGCCTCGCGCAGCATCGCGATCAAATGGCTCGCGGTGTAGATGCGCACGAACGCGCTCTTCTGCTCGCGTTCGGCGCCGCGCGCGATGTCGTAGTCGCTGCGCAGCACACCGGTCGCCGGGTCGTAGCTCACCGCGCCGCGGAACCGGATGCCGGCAGCTTCGTGGCTGTGATTCTGCTTCAGGTTTGGCAGGATCGTTTCGGCAACCGTCGCGTCGAGCAGGAAGTCACCGCCAGGCCGCAGTTCGTCGTGCACGGCACGCAGAAACGCCAGGTTGCCGGGGTCGTCGAGGTAGCCAAAGCTGTTGCCGAGGCAGTAGGCAGCATCGAAGGGTCCGAGTCGAGCGAGCTCGCGCATGTCGCGCCGTTCGGCCCGCACGCCCGCAGCGTGCGCATGCGCCACCAACGCTTCGCTGCCGTCGACACCGAGCACGTCGAAACCTCGCCGCTGCAATTCCGCGGCATGCCTGCCGTCGCCGCACGGCACGTCGAGCAACCGAGCACCGGGTATGGGCTGCAGCCGCTGCAGCAACAGGTCCACTTCGCCAGCCGTCATCGCCGGTGTTGGCAAGGCGTGCCAGAAGTCTGCCGCCAAGCCGCCAAAGAAATCGCGCCACCATTCGTGGTGCATTGTCATGAGAGAGTCCTTTCGTCTGCGCGCACGAGGCGCGCCTTGTTCGCAGTCGGAGCGCTGCCCCAGTCTTGGAGCCACAGTCTTGGATCCCCAGTCTCGGAGCCACAGTCTTGGAGCCACAGTCGGCTATTGCCTGAAGGCAGCAGGAACCGGCCCGTGCGGGCCGTGGCTCGCCGCCGGAACAGGGACGACCCGCGCGCGGTGGGCCGCGCCGGCGGATCAGCAGGAGTGGTCGTCCCGCAATGGCGGGAGGGCAAACATAGGCACGGACGCGATGGCGCCGGTAGCGAGTCGGATAGGACGGCGACGTTCTACATCCCTCGACGATCGCTCGCAAGATCGGGCAGCTCCTCAGCGCCACGGAATGGAGCAGCCGGCTTCGGCTCCTGTGCACCGAGCCCCGACAGCAAACACCCACCGAAGACCACGAACCGCAAGTGTCGAAGACCCATCGCCGCACTGAGCCTCAGTGCGGTCGCCATACGGGGCAACTGCCGCCGTCCTTCGTCACGGCGCGCGCAGAGCCGCCCGTCGTGGGCACGATGAATGCTTGCAGTGACACGCGGTCGGGGCCCGAGTCGTAGGCGAGGAAACGACCGTCCGGCGAGAAGGAAGGCCGAGAGAAGAGGTGGTGGATCGGGGCAAGTGCGCGCACCTCGCTGCCATCGACGCGCATGATCTTCAGCGTCGCATTCTGCTTCGACCGTTCTACCCACGCGATGCGCGAGCGATCGGGCGAGAGCACGGCGCGAGAGTCGACGTCGACTGATTTCGTCAACGCGCGCCGCACACCACTCTCGACGTCGACCACGACGAGCTCGCGGGCACCCTCGTGCGAGGCTTCGAGCAGCACGTGCGTTTCGTCGAGGAAGAAGGCGACCTCGCCGTGGCCGAGTTCGGTTGCGGACTTCGCCTTGCCGGCTTCCAGCTGCACGACGAAGCTCGCCAGCGAAACCGTGGTGTCGCCAGTGGACGTCAAGTCGGTGAACGCGAGGCGGGCTCCCGAGGGCGACCAGGCAGGCGGCGCATCGCGGTGGCCCCGCGCATCGAGCTGCACTTGATTGGCACCGCTCGCGTCCATCGACCACACGCCCATGTCCCCTCGCATGAAGGCAATGACCTTGCCGTCCGGGGAGCCCACGGCCGAACGCGAGTCGCTCGCACTCTTGGTCAAGGCGACGCGCTGCTTCGAGCCAGCGTCGACGGACCAGAGATCCCATGCACCGCCGTCGTGATTCCAGTAGACCAACCGGTCACTCGCGGGCAGCCAGGTCAGTGGACGGTCGTAGACGTTGTTCTCGACGAGAACCGTCTCCACACCTGTTTCGAGCGAGAGCACCAGAATCTTGCCGCTGCGATTGAAGGCGATCACACCGGTCGGAGAACCGGCCTCAGGGGCCTGCTCGGACGAGTCCTGGGCGAGGCCGGGAGCAAGCACCGAGAGAACGGCAGCGAGCCACGGCATCGGGATCTTCAGGGTCTGCATGGGGGTGCTCAGGAACTCCATTGGACGAGATGTCGGCGCGTCCTGTTAGCCAGATTCTCGAGCCGTGTTCGGGACGCGACTGACGACCAACGCCTCTCACCCAGCTATGGCATCGACGCCATGGCTGCAAATCGGGCCAATCGCATCGCGCCATTCGCTGAATGCCGTGACGCCCAGCGGCGGCGGCGCCGTCGACCGGGACGAAGGTCCGCTCCGTGACACCGGGAGGTGCGTTCGCCAGACAAGTGCAGAGTGAGGCTCTCTCGCAAGGTCGTGGAGTCGCACTTGGCGTCTCGAGAGAAGAACGCGACTTCCGCCGCACAGTAGACCGCGAGTTGCGGCCATGCATCAAAACGGCCAGCGTCAGCTATGCTGCAATCAGAACTCTCCCCTAGAAGGACACCATGCTCAGAATCGTTTCGCCCCTGCTGCTTGCATCACTGACCGGCGCGCTCGTTGGTCAACAACTCGTCGTTCCCGACTCCCAGAACTTCTCCAACACCGGTTCGACCACGGGCGGCTGGCCGACCGCAGTCGCCGGCGGCCGCGTGCAATGGTGCTACGACACCTCGCACTTCACGCTTGCTGGCGTGACAGGCCCAATCACGATCAACCGGTTGCGCTTTCGCGCGGCGGACGGTGTTCCGAATACTGGCGGACAGTCTTACTTCGGCGTCGTGGTGCAACTTGGCAATGCCGCCCTAGACCACGCCGCGCTGTCGACGACCTATGTGGTCAATCGAGGCATCATGGGTCTGGCTTCGGCACCGATGGTCGTGAACATGCTGCCGGTCAGTGGCACTACGCCCAATGACTACCTCGTCGACATCGACCTCGCGGCGAACGGTGCCGCGTTCACCTACGACCCGACGCTCGGCAACGACCTGTTGATCGACTTCACGTTTCCAGCGGGCGCCGTACCTGCCACGTTCTTGGCCTCGCAGGCGACCAGCAACGTGATCGCACAGCGCGGCCGACGCTGCGCCGGCTCGCTGTTGGGTCCGGGCGCACTGAGCGCGTTCGCGGCCGTCATCAACATGAGCTTCACGGGCGCGGGCGGTTACACGGCACCCAACGGTGCACACGTCGAGAGCTACGGAGCGGCGTGCGGCGTGCAGGCCCAATCGTTCTACCAAGCGTTCGGGCTCGAGGACTTCGACCTGCGCGGCAATCCGGGCACGAGCTTCTTGCTGGTTCCCGACAACTCGGCCTCCCCCACTTTCTACACGGTGACCAAGGGCACTTACGCGCCTGACCTCTCGCCGAAAGCGCTCGGCTACGGCACGCCCAACACCTCGGATGACGACATCGTCACCGAGACCCCGGGCTTCACGTTCAAGTTCCCAGGTGGTTCGACGACGACGTTCGGCGCCTGTGCCAACGGCTACTGCTGGCTCAGCACCAACACGGTTGGCGACTTCGCGCCAACGCTTGCCAAGGTCCTCAACAGCGACGCGCGCTTCATGCCCTACTGGCAGGACATGCACGCGGGTCGCAACACCGTGACCCACCCTGGCTCCGGCATGTACGTGTTCACGGACCTCAGCGGTGGCCCAGGCAACGGTCGCACGACCGTGACCTGGAAGGAAATCGGCCAGTTCGCCGGCGCCGCCACCGGCGGGCAGGCAGTCAACACGTTCCAACTGCGCATGTGGCAGAACGGCAACGTCGAGTTCCGCTATGGCGCGATGAGCAGCTTCCGCAGCGGCGGCGGCTTCGTCGGCTTCAGTCGCGGCGGCACCCTGACCACGCTGGCGGTGGATCCAGGCTCGCGCGACCTCTCGGCCGAAGTGCCGTTCAGCACCAGGCCGGAGGGAGCCGCCGGCACCGTCGCGATGCGCCTGGGTGTCAACAGCCGGCCGATCATGAGCTTGACGGCTCCTGTCACCGTGATCCACACGCTCTCGAACTTGAACCCGTCGACGACGGCGTTCGCCTACCTGCTGCTCTCGTTTGGCCAGGTGTCCCCCGGCGTGCCGCTGCCATTCAGCAACCCAGGCTGCCTGCTGAGCCTGCCGCCCGATCCCTACACAATGGGAGCATCCGCGCCGCTGCCCGGCGCCACCTACAGCGACATGGGCATCACGTTGCCACCGGGGATCTCGCCGAACGCGTTTGGCTTGATGGGCCTGAGCTTCTACACGCAGGGAGTGACGCTGGACTTCGACGGCATTTGGACGCTGAAGTCGAGCAACGCGCTCAAGCACACGCTGGGCCTGCAGTAGGCGGCCCGGACCGACGCTGGCCGGTGCCCGCCGGTGCTCGAAAAGCGGCGACCGAAGGCCCGCGGAGCGCATCGTCGACTCCGCCGGCCTTCCGACGACCCGACGCCCGGAGCGCTTGCCGCGAGTAGAGTCCGCAAGCCCCCTTTTGTGACTCCTCGTGACATACCTCGCTCCTACCTTTGCGTTCGCCCTGCTCGTCGCCGCGGCGCTGCCCGCCCAGGCCAAGCCACCCGACCCCCTGGCACGAGCCCGCGAGCTGCTCGCGAGTCGCTCCGAACAGGAAGTGAACGAAGGGGCCGACCTGTGCGCGAAGGAGAACAGTGTCGCTGCCGTCGAACTGCTGCTCGAGACGCTCGAGCAAACCGAACGGCGCACGCATCTGCACCTCGCCCCCGGGCACTACCGCGACATCGTCTGGGACCGTCTGGTGAAGATCACCGACGCCTATGCCCGACGTCGCGTCGAGCAGGAGCTGAAGTCCGGCAAGGATCCGAAAGTGCGCCAGTGGTGCGCCGAACTGCTCGGCACCTATGGCGACGCCGGCTTCGGCGACACGCTGCGCAAGGCGCTGAGCGCCCGCGACGACGACCTGCAGCGCTGGGCCGCACGCTCGCTCGGCATGCTGAAGTACGAAGCGGCCCAGAGCGAGTTGTTGGCGCTCTCTCGCAACAAGAACGACTACGAGCGCGCGAATGCCATCGAAGCGCTGGCTCGCATCGACGCCAGCAAGCACTTGGCTCTGTTTACCTCTGCGATCGCCAACGACAAGAGCGGCGGCGTGCGCTGCGCCTTGCTCGGTGCGGCACCTGAGGTAAGCGCCGAGGAAACCGAGGATCTCTGCGCCAAGGCACTGCAGGACACGGATTGGCGGCCGCGCATGCAGGCGGTGCAGAACCTCGGCAAGATCAAGACCAAGACCTCCGTCGACAACCTGCTGCTCGCGCTCAACGATGGACGGCCAGTGGTGGCCGCGCGCACCCTGCGCGAACTCCAGGAGCTGACTGGCCAGCCGATCGAGCAGGCCTCGGTGTGGGTCAAGTGGTGGGCCGACAACCGCGCGACGTTCGCGTTTCCTGACCAGCGCGGCCTCGCGAAGCGCGAACAGAGCGGCACGGTGTCCTACAACGGCGTACCCGTCGACAGCGATCACGTGGCCTTCTTGATCGACAAGTCGATCCAGATGCAGCAGCGCCTCGAGAGCAAGGGCATGACCAAAGAGGACGCTGCACACGCCGAACTACAGCGCGTGCTGGAGCTGCTGGACGAGAAGATCACCTTCAACGTCTACAACTACGACATTGCCGTTTCAGCACTGGGAGCAAAGCCCGTCAAACTGACGTCGCGCACGCGGGCCAAGGCGCTCAGCTTCGCAGCCGCGCCGAGCAAGGGCCGCGAGAAGGACATCTGGCAAGTCCTGGACACCGTGCTGCCCGATGCGACCCTCGACACCTGCTACCTGCTGTCCTCGGGCGAGCCCGACACCGGGCTCTACGTGCACTGGAATCGCGTGACGCGGCACCTGGCCGACCTCAACCGGTTCCACAAAGTCGTCGTGCACACGGTTGCCTACACCGACAACGAGTGGTTCCGCGACCAACTGAAGAAGATCGCCGAGGTCACCGGTGGCCACTTCGAGTGGTTCAAGTGAGCAAGCGCGGGTGCTGCCGAAGGTGCGCCGTCACTTGTGCTTCTTGCGCTGGCTCGGCCACGGAACCTTCAAGTCGACGATCCACTGGCGCCACACCTTCTCGAGTTCGGCCACGTCGATACCTTCCAGCGTCTGCTGCAGCGCCTTCTTGCGCGCATTGACGCAGGCCATCTGCTTGCAGATCGGGACTCGACCCCATCTTGCCGAGCTCTTCCTGGTAGCACTGGTTCGCGTTGTCGAAGTACGACTGCAAAACTTCGACCACCTTGGATGCGCCGCGGCCGCCTTGCTGCTCTTCAGGAAGTAGACGAACGACCAGGCCCCGGCGTAGAAGAAGGGAATGCCCCGCCTGCATTGGCTCGTCTGGCCCGTCCTGTTCACGAACTGCACGCAGGACCCTGCCTGGCAGCGAACGGCATCGGGTCTGCAATGGCGCGAGCTGCACCCCGGCACGGGGCAGCGTCTGTCGCCCGGCGACGTCGCCACGGTCGCCTGGCTCGCGACCAGGGACGACGGTGTGGTGTTCGAGGATCGTCGCAACGATGCGCCGCCAACCCGAATCCGGGTGGCGCAACAGGTGCCTATCTGGTGGCAGGAAGGGCTGCAGCTCATGCAGCACGGCGGCCGCTACGAGTTCCGCGTGCCGATCGAGCTGATGTGGCCAGCAGAGGTCCAACCCCCCACCCTGCGCGACTGCAAGGCGGTCACCTATGCGGTGCACCTGGTCGAAGCGACCTTCGTACCGAAGTTTGCCAGACCCGACCCGACGCGCACCCGCGACGTGGCCGGCTTTCCGTGCGAGGTCATGGCGGCGGGCAGCGGCGATCCGCCTGCCGCCGCCGACTGGTGTCGTGTGCAGTTCATCTGCTGGGACGACGAGGGCGGCGTGATCGACTCCTCCTTCGCGATGAACGACCCGCTGCGCCGCCGCATCGACAGCATCCCAGTACCGTGCATGCAGACGATCCTGACGCACATGGCGCCCGGCGCGCGCTGGCGCTGCACGACTCCCGTCGAGGTCGGCGAACCGCGATGGGCCGACATCCTGGGCCAGGGCAAGCTGCTGCACTGGGACATCGAGCTGCTCGCCTCGTGGACCGCGCCGCCGGTGCCGGTGTTTGCACCGCCACCACCTGATGCCATGCTCACGACGGCTTCAGGGCTGCGCATCGCGTTCGATCGCCCCGACATGGGCGCGCGCACG